>DASVHT010000222.1:0-20346 GCA_036382455.1 Dermatophilaceae bacterium | reverse complement strand
CTACAGCGGGAGTTCGTGCTCAAGGCGGAGGAACCACACCATAGTTACGGTGTCGACTTGGTGGGCCAGGTCTATGAACGGGACCTGCACCCCACCATCGCCGCACCGTGACGACATCCGATGGCGCCGCACCATGAGGATCACGGCCGCACGAGCCCGACAGGCAGATCGGCTCGCGGTCCACCCACATGCTCAATATCGCCTCCACGATTACGTGCTCACACAAGCAGGACGGGCCACGAAGGCCTGTTCGCACACAGCAAACTGGGCAACGACACACTCATTTGCCAAACGTCAGAAATCACCTCGACCAGTAGGCCGTCTTCGCGGCGCCGTAAAGATGAATCAACACGCACGCGATCGCAGGGGCCTGAGTCGGCCGACCATGTCCGCTGCCGGGACGCGTCGCGGTAACGGATCGCAATCGGTCCGAGGATCTTGGCCAACTATTCCCTCCCCCGGCAGTGACAACCAAGAGCCGCAAGACCAGCAGGCAGGGCGCACGGGCCACGATCAGCGCTCCTATAAGGACTTGGCCAAGCATGCCAAACTTCGCACCGCACGGCTGGCCAGGTCACGACGGGGAAGTATGCTGCGAACATGCTGCGAGGGTTCCGACGGCATACTCGGCTGTCGTCATCCCCGCCTGGGTCTGGTGCCGCAACCGCTCTGACCGGACCCTCAGCGACCGCTGATGGTCATATTGACTTGCCATGGTGAACCTCCTTTGTTGGATGCCGAGTTCGGCTACTTGGTCATTCGACGACCAGCACTTGATGGGCCAGGGCAAGAACTATCGGCACCACCGTGGTCAGGACGAACGCGGGGAGGAACGCCAGCCCGAGAGGCAGCACGATCCGGACGCCCAAGGTCGCTGTGGCCACCTCGAGCCGTTGTTGTTCGGTATGTCGCAGCTCGTCGGCTGCGCGGGCCAGAACGTCGGCCGGCGGCACACCGGCGGTTGCGGCCATGCGAAGAGCCCGGGCCGCCGGCTGCCACGCCGAAGGGATGCTCGCCCAGGCCGTTGCGTCCTCAACACCCCAGCGACCGGCGGCGGCGACGGTCTGCAGGTGCAGCCCGAGCGGGCCGCCGACACGAGCGGCCACGGCCTCCATCGCCTCGACAAGACCAGCCCCTCCTCGCAACGTCAGCGCCAACAGGTCGATGACGCCAGCCACATCGGCGACAGGAACGGCGGTCCTGGTGGATCGGCCACCCGCCCTCGCCCTGGCTCCGGTCCCGTCGTGGACGGTCGCAACGTGACCTTGCGTCAGACCGCTGGCCCCGGAGGCACCCGGCCAAGTCAGCACCGCCGCCGCAACGAGCAACATCACTACGAGGCTCATGCCACCACCGGACCGCGGGCGACGGCCCGTACCATCCTGCGCACCCACCACCTTCCGATGCCTGCCAGGCTCAGCCCCAGCAACAGGCTTCCCTGGGTGAGCCGGGAGCTTCCATAGAGCTCACCAGGCCCGATTCCCAGAACCAGGGCCACCAAGGGGCCGCCGATCGGCAGGACGGTCAGCAGGTTCACGGTCGCCCGGGCTCCTGCCACCGCGGCGACCAACCGTCGCTCATGGACGATTCGGGCCTTGAGCAGACCTGCGGTCGTGCGGACACCTTGGGCCAGGGGTACACCCATGTCCTCGCTCAGAGACCAGGCCTGGGCCAGCATCAACAGCTCGGCGGAGCCTGACGACTCGGCGGCCTCACGCCAGAGGGGCCCGAGCGAGGTTCCGTCGGCCGCGGCTGACGCCATCGCCTTCACCAGCGCCTCCAACGGGTTCTGGCCTCCGGGCTCGGCTCGGGCGTCAGCCGCGATCCTCAACGCCGAAGCGGGGGCCATTCCTACCTCCAGGGCGGGGGCAATCGCCTCGAGCAGGGCGAGCAGGTCCTGAGTGCCTATTCCGGCTGTGCCGCGACCCCGCCGCCAGTGATGCGCTCGCTCCCTTCTCGATCCCGACACAGACCTCGGGACACGGACCGAGGTCGACGCCCTGGGCATGATCGCCAGACGGCAGCGGTCGAAGCGCTCCGGCCACAAAAGGATCCCGACAGCCGCCAACAGACCCACCACCAGGCTCACGGGACCACGTCTGGATCAAGGCCCAGCAACCGGGCGAGGACAGGCCATGCCACCCCGACCGAGGTTTCCCCATCGGCGCCTCTCGTGAGCGCCGGCTTCACCTCAGGCCTGCCGTCAGCCCCACGAGCGAGAACGGCCACGGTGTCCACGAAACGACGGCCAGAGCCCCGGCGAACATGCACGACCACCTGAACCGCGCTCAGCAGCTGGGCATGCACAGCCGTCGGCGCAAGCCCTGCCAGCGCACCCAAGGCCTCGAACCTGGCCACGACGTCAGCGCTGGCGTTGGCGTGCAGAGTGCTGCATCCGCCCTCGTGCCCGGTGTTGAGCGCAGCCAGCATCTCGCGCACCTCGGCACCTCGAACTTCACCAACGACGAGGCGGTCGGGACGCATGCGCAACGACTGACGCACGAGTGAGGTGAGCCCGATCTCACCCCGGCCCTCGATGTTTGCAGGACGAGACTGAAGGCGGACAACATGTGGGTGGGCGATGGCGAGCTCGCGTACGTCCTCGACGATGACGAGCCGCTCGCTGACCGCGACCTCGCCAAGCATTGCGCCCAAGAGGGTGGTCTTACCGCTTCCCGTGCCACCACTGACGACAAAGGAGCACCGCCTGCTCACCATGGCCTCGAGCACGCGCAGCCAGCCGACGCTGAAGGTTCCCCACTGAGCCATCTCGACAAGGCTCGGAGCCACCTTGCGTGGGACACGCAAGCTGATGTGCGAGCCCTCCACGGCGATGGGAGGGAGCACGGCATGCAGGCGGACACCGCCCGGAAGCAGCCCATCGACATACGGGCTGGTGTCATCGAGGCGACGTCCGGCGATCCCGGCCAGACGCACGGCGAGTCGGCGGACAGCGGACTCATCGCCGACGACACAGTCCGTGCGGGTTAGGCCCCCGCCTCGATCGACCCACACGCCCGAACCGGCATTGACCAGGACATCGGTGACGAGCGGATCGGCCAGCAGCGGTTCCAGCGGGCCGGCTCCCAGGACCTGGGCCGCGAGCTCGACTCGCGCCTGAAGGGCGCCCGTCTCCCCCAGGAGGACGGCCTCTCCATCGAGAACTCTCGCAACTAGTCCTCGCGTTGGTGCCCTGCCCTGGCGGATCTGGGCCCACACCGTCGGTGACACGCTCACGAGGCGTCCGGGCTGAGCGCCGACCGCGCCGACCCGGCCGGCCACTCCGATGATGGTTGCGTCTTCATGCCACCACCGTGGGTCCGAGGTCGTCCACGTGCCAGGCACTGCCATCAACCTGTGGACGGTGGGATCAAGCGGGGGTGGGTTGTGGATGAGCGAACCGGCTCGAGGACGAGACGACCTCGACCGGCACTTGCGGGAGCATCCACCACCACATCTCGGTGACGATGCAACGGCCTCGGCGACACGGGCCAGCCCTACATTCCGGCCTATTGCAGACTTATCGACCGGCGTGTTTGTCTCGCTTGTTCCCATTTCTCGCATTCGCCTGACGCGACGGCTCTTCGCTGCCATGATCACCAGCGTCAAGCGGCCCAGAGCGGGTCTCCGTGTGGTGTTGAGGGGCGGACCGGATGAAGCGTTTTGCTGTCGTTCTGAGCGTGTGGGCGATGGGCCTTGCGTTACTTGGGGGAGTGTCACCCGCAAGCGCGTCAGTGGCGAACACCGCCTACGCGTCGGGCTACAACTTCAATGGCCAGGTGGGCGACTCCACCACGTCCAACCGGCTCTCGCAGGTGCAAGTGGGATCCAGCACCGCGTGGGCCTCGGTGGCGGCCGGCAACCTGCACACGGCGGGGATCAAGACCGACGGCACGCTGTGGACTTGGGGCTACAACGCCCTGGGCCAGCTCGGCGACGGCACCACCACCAACCGGTCGACCCCGGTACGGGTGGGCGCCGACAGCAACTGGGCCTCGGTGGCGGTCGGCAACTACCACACGGTGGCGGTCAAGACCGACGGCACGCTGTGGACATGGGGCTACAACGCCTCGGGCCAGCTCGGCGACGGCACGACAGCCGGCGAGCTGACTCCAATGCAGGTGGGCACCGCCAAGACCTGGGTCTCGGCCTCCGCCGGTGACTTCCACACCGTTGGGGTCAAGACCGACGGCACGCTGTGGGCGTGGGGCGCCAACAACGCCGGCCAGCTCGGCGACGGCAGCACCACGAACCGGTTGACCCCCGCCCAGGTGGGCACCGGGTGGTCCTCAGCCTCGGCCGGCCGCTCATACACCGTAGGGATCAAGACCGCCGGCACCCTGTGGGCCTGGGGGTCCAACACCCACGGCGAGCTGGGCAACGGCACCACGGCCAACCAGCCGACCCCGGTGCAGATCGGCACCAGCACTGACTGGGCGTCGGTGGCGGCCGGCGACTACCACACGGTCGGGACCAAGACCGGTGGCACCCTGTGGGCGTGGGGGTCCAACAGCTACGGCCAGCTCGGCGACAACACCACGACCAACCGGTTGACCCCGGGACAGGTGGGCACCGACGCCGACTGGGCGTCGGTCGCGGTCGGCATGTACCACACGGTGGGAATCAAGACCGACGGCACCCTGTGGGCCTGGGGGTCCAACAGCTACGGCCAGCTCGGCGACGGCACCACGACCAGCCGGTCGACCCCCGGGCAGGTAGGCACCGACACCGGCTGGACCTCAGCAGCGGCCGGCAACCTCCACACGGTCGCCGTTCGATCATGAATCGGGCGGCACGACGTGTTGCTCCAGCTCTTCAGGGTTACCTCATCGGCCAGCTTCCGCCGGTGAGGTAATGATCAGCTTCCGCCGGTGAGGTAACGATCGCCCGACTTCACGGGGCTGAGCTCAACCAGTGGGTGAACACGCTCATGAGGCGTCCCGTCGAGCACCCACGAGGCACTGAGCCAGCACTATGTCAGATGCCACTGCCAGGGCACCTTTGCCAGACGTCCCCGGTGGTATGCCGTGCAGCAGATCAGCTCCGAGGGACGGCTCCTCTCGGACTATCGCGAGCAGGGGCAGGTCCAGCACACCTGCAACCGTCTCCGCGAAATGCGTGCCCTTGCCGCTGGTGCGCAGGCAGAGCCATACCTCCGAACAGACACCGATCAGCTGCTGCACGATCGCGCTGGTGCCCGCCAGGTCACACATGCCTGACCCGGCGAGCAGGAGAGTCGCATCGACGGAGGGTGCGAACGCACCAAAGAGCTCGTGATCAGGGCGCGGGAGGTCGACGACGACGAGGTCCGACGCGCAGCTGAGCGAATGGAGCACCCCCTTGACGATCTCGGCGGGGAGCCGCACGTCACGTGCGCGGTCGAACGAGAGCACGGCAACGCCGTCAGCGGTCGGCAGGTGCCCGAGCAGCTGGGGACCATCGATGCGGCCTCTGGCCCCGGCCAGGTCCGGCCATCGAACCCCTCGCTCCTGCTCGATGCCGAAGGTCACGTCGATCCCTCCGCCGAGCCGGTCGCCGTCCAGGCAAACGGCGCGAAGCCCTGCCTGTGCTCCCCTCACCGCGATTGCCGCGGTGAGCGCCGAGACGCCGACTCCGCCGGACCCGCCGACCACTCCGATGATCTGTGCCGTCTTCATGCGACCACGGTGCGTCCGCCGACCCCGGCCGGGCCAGAGCCGCGGCCGATCTGTGGACGGCGGGACCGGACGCAAGGGGGTTGTGGACATCCGAAGCCCGGGAGAACGGGGACGGCCCCCGACGGGGGACATCGGGGGCCGTCGACGCACCAAGCTCCGGGGGGGAGGAACTGGCGCGCCAGCCCACTCAACCCCGAAGGGGGGTGGGCATCTCTAATTGTGGTGCCATGTGGGCCAAGAGTGCAACCGCGCGCACAGCCGCCCCCAAAAGATGATGGCACCCCGCAAGCGGGGTGCCATCTCACCGCGAGACTCGCGAGTTACCAAGCGTGAATCTACTCTGTCGCAGTGGGACAAGCCCGCCACGATCGGTCCATCAGTGGACTGCCCGCGCGTGGGTGCCCGTTTGTCTCGTGATGGTCGTCGGACTCTCGTCCGTCGGCTCACTACTTTTCTACTCGCTTTCGGCCGCGAACGTAAGACTTGACTTTTGGGACAAATGGGGGAAGCGAATTCGCTGTCCTCATTGGCAATCAGCGACTCAGGTGAGGCGGCCGACGAGGACCGCGTCCGCGATACGAGCGCCTTCCTCAGCACCCGCGACGACGGCCCCGGCGCAGTGCGTGATCCACAGGGCGACACCGTGCGGTGAGCCCGAGGCGTATGCCGCGAGCGCGCCCAGGTAGGCCGCCCCGCCACCAGCACCGTGGCCCACTTCAGGTACCGCAACCCCAGTCGGGTCCAGCCCGCTGGCCTGGATGACCGCGCGCTCCATCGCCCTCGCGACCAGCCCGTTACCGCGGACGAAGGGCCGGACGGTGGCGATCTCCGCATGCACCAAAGCCGACAGGACAACAGCGGGGGCCTCACTGGCCGCCAGCAGGAGCTCCAGAATCCCTGAAAGTCTCTGTCCGACAGCGAGCTCGTCGGGGGCCGGGCCGAGATCCGAGAACTCTCGGGAGAACTCACCCGCGCGCCGAGGGCGCCCAACCTGCAGCTCCGGCAGTAGATGACCCGCGGCAGCAACGTGAAGCCGAGCGAGGGCCTGGGATGGTGCCGTGACGACCATCGCGCGAATGTGCTCGGTCTCAGCAGTTGCCTGCACCGCTCCCCTCAGCATGGCCTCGAGCGGGTCCGGGTTCTGCGGCCATGCGGTGGCGCCACGCATCAGGTCACGGACGACGGACACGTCGACCTCGACCCCGTCCAGAGCCGCACTCGCCCGGGCGCCCCGCACCCGTGACTCGGCTGCGGCTGCAGGGATCCGACGCCGTAACCCCTCATGCCAACGCAGCTGGGTGCACGCCTCACGTGCGGCGACCGTGGCTTCGGCCACACCTGGCAGCCTCGACAGGGTGGTTAGTGAGTCAGCAATGGTGGCCACGTCCAGCAGCCTAGAGTTTCCCACCACCTAGAGTTCACCACGTGCTCAACGCCTCGGATCTGCCGACACTGGGGATCGTCGTCACCACGGGCGTCGTTCTCGCGGCACTGGCCTGGGTCCTGGCTAGGGCCGTCCGACGTCGACATGAGTTTGGCTCCCCGGTCGACCGCGCGACCTACGACACCCTCCACACGGCGTCGCTTGCCTCGCAACACCTGCGCGACGGCCTCACGCCCGAGAGTGCGTCCAAGGCCGCCAAGCACCTGCGCGCCATGCTGGGCACCCAGGCAATCGCCTTGTGCGACAACGCCTCCACTCTCGCCTGGGACGGCAAAGGGAGTCACCACCGAGAGCAGGTATGGCGACACGCAAGCGAGGTTCTCGCCTCTGGTCGCACCGTGGTCCTTGACGCCAGGGACGTGGCCTGCGGCAACCCGAACTGCGAGATCCGGACTGCCATCCTGGCGCCGGTGATCTCTGAAGACCGCGTCGTCGCCGCGCTGGCTGCGTACGGCCCAAACGCATCCGCCGGCCTGGCCAGGGCGACCGAGGAGGTCGCCGTGTGGGTGTCGACGCAAGTCGGGCTGGCCGAGCTGGGACGTCAGCGGACCCGCGCCGTGGAGGCCGAGCTGCGAGCACTCAGGGCCCAAATCAGCCCGCACTTCATCTTCAACTCGCTGGCCGCGATCGCCTCGTTCGTCCGCACGGATCCCGACCGGGCCCGCGAGCTGCTCCTCGAGTTCGCGGACTTCACCCGTTACGCCTTACGTCGAGGCGGGGCGTTCACCACCCTGGCGGAGGAGCTGGGGAACATCGAGCGCTATCTGGCGCTCGAACAGGCTCGATTCGGGGATCGGCTGCAGATCTCACTCCAGGTTGCGCCCGAGGTGCTGTCGGTTGCCGTGCCCTTCCTGGCGATCCAGCCGCTGGTGGAGAACGCGGTCCGTCACGGTATCGAGTCCAAGGAGGGCGTCGGCCATGTCACCATCAGGGCCAGCGACGATGGCACCGAGGCCGAGATCGTGGTCGAGGATGATGGCGTCGGGTCCGACCCCGAGGTGGTGCGCGCTGTCCTTGCCGGGGAGTCACCCGAGGACTCGGTGGGTCTGGGCAACGTCGACGCCCGACTGCGCCAGGTCTACGGCGACGACCACGGTCTCGTGGTCGAGACAGCACCGGGAGCGGGCACCAAGGTGACGTTCCGGGTGCCCAAGTTCGCACCCGGCATACGGCCGTCGTCGTAGTCTCAGCACCATGTCAGAGCACACGATGGCGCCCACCTCCGGCCTGCGGACGCTCGTGGTCGATGACGAGGCCCCGGCATTGTCGGAGCTCACCTACCTGCTGCGCCAGGACGACCGGATCGGCGACATCAGAACCGCGTCCAACGGAGCCGACGCGCTGCGTGCCCTGGACTCGGCGCCCGTCGACGTGCTGTTCTGCGACATCAAGATGCCTGGTCTGGACGGCATTGAGCTGGCACGGGTTCTGGCCCGCTTCGCCGACCGGCCCCAGGTCGTGTTCGTGACCGCCTACGACTCGCACGCGGTCGAGGCCTTCGAGGTGCGTGCCACCGACTACGTGATGAAACCGGTGCGCGCCGCCCGACTGTCGGAGGCCGTACGACGGGTGGTCGCCGCGATTGCCGCGGCGACCGGTACGGGCTCGTCGGGTCAGGAGGTCGCCGACGAGACCATCCCGGTGGGGCTCGGCGGCGTCACGACGTTCATCAAACGCTCGCAGGTCCGCTTCGCCCAGGCGCAGGGGGACTACGCCAGGCTGCACACCGCCACCGGATCACACCTCGTGCGCACGTCCCTGACGACTCTCGAAGAGCGATGGGCCGAGGCGGGATTCGTGCGAATCCACCGGAGCACTCTGGTGGCTCTCCCCTACGTCGACGCTGTGCTGACAAGCCATGGGAGCTGCAAGATCCGCCTGGGTGACGTCGAGCTGCAGGTGAGCAGGCGGCACCTGCGCGACCTGCGCGAACGGCTCTCGTGGTCCACCGGAGCCGTCGACCCACCCCCCTCGTCGTCCACCCAGCCCTCGCCGCCGTCGACACCCTGATGCCAGGCCCTTCGAGTGCCTCATCCGGACCCCAGAAGCGGGTCCGGGTGACGTCCCCACGGATGGGCGCGCCCCGGCGGGGACCAGTGCGTCCGGTCACGACAGACATCGACGAGCAGACCCGCCTCGGCGAGCTGTACATGGCTGCTCTTGTCCGCGCCCAGTGGCGGCTGTCCCTGTCGGTGCTGGCCTCTGCCACGGTGATGATCGGCGGGCTCCCGCTGCTGTTCCTCCTCGTGCCCGACACCCTGACTGTGCACATCGGCCCGATCCCCTTGCCCTGGCTGATCCTGGGTGCGCTCGTCTATCCGGCAGTCTGGCTCGCCGGACGCTACTACGTGCGACAGAGCGAGCAGATCGAGCGCGAGTTCACCAAGCTCGTCGCGAGACCGTGAGACACCGGTGAACAGCTCGCTGGGCATCACGGCCATCACCGTGGTGTGCATTATCACGCTGGCAATCGGGGCCTTCGGGTTCCGGCTCTCCCGGACGACCAGCGACTTCTACGTGGCGAGCCGGATGGTCACCCCTACCTGGAACGCGTCTGCTATCGGCGGCGAGTACATCTCGGCCGCCTCCTTCCTCGGGGTCGCCGGGCTGGTCTACTCCCTGGGCGCAGACATGCTGTGGCTGCCCGTGGGATACACGGTCGGCTACCTCGTCCTGCTGCTGCTCGTGGCGGCGCCGCTGCGGCGTTCCGGCGCCTACACCCTCCCCGACTTCGCCGAGGCGCGGCTGGAGAGCATCGCGATCCGCAGGCTCTCCTCGATCCTGGTCCTGGGTATCGGGTGGCTCTACCTCCTCCCGCAGTTCAAGGGTGCGGGGCTGGCGCTCCATACCGTCAGCGGGGCACCAGCGTGGGTCGGCAGCCTTGTGGTGGCCGTCGTGGTCGTGACCAACGTCGTCGCCGGAGGGATGCGGTCCATCACCCTCGTGCAGGCCGTTCAGTACTGGATCAAGGTGACAGCCATCAGCCTGCCAGCGTTTCTCCTGCTGTCCTGGTGGCTGCGCCACGGCCAGCCGATTCCCCATATAGCCCCGGTGCCACCCGGCCACGAGTGGTCCCTTCCCCTGAGCGGGTTCGGTGGGGTGGAGCACCCCGTCTACGCCACGTACAGCACCCTTCTGGCGCTCTGTTTCGGGACCATGGGCCTCCCCCACGTGCTCGTGCGCTTCTACACCAACCCCGACGGAGGAGCGGCTCGACGCACGACCTTGGTGGTTCTTGCTCTGCTCGGCCTCTTCTACGTCTTTCCCCCGCTCTACGGCTCCCTGGGACGCACGTACCTGCCACACCTGCCGGCGGGGACCTCCCCTGACTCGGTCACGCTTCTGCTGCCCATCGCCGTCGATCCGGGACTGGCCGGTCAGCTCATGTCCGCCCTGCTCGCCGGAGGTGCGTTCGCGGCGTTCCTGTCCACCGCCTCAGGACTCACCATCTCGCTGGCCGGGGTCGTCGACCAGGACCTGATCCGCGGCCGCCTTCGGCGGTCCACCGGCGGTGACGCCCGCGCGGTCAACGGTTTCCGGATCGCCGCGGTCGCCGGAGTGATCGTCCCCTTCGGGCTGTCGCTGGCAGCCAAGGACATCGGGCTGGCCGACACCGTGGGACTTGCCTTCGCCATCGCCGCCTCGACCTTCTGCCCTCTGCTCATCCTGGGCATCTGGTGGCGACGCCTCTCCACCGCGGGCGCTGCCGCAGGACTTGTCGTCGGGGGCATCCTGGCGACGACTGCGGTGTTGCTGACGATCTTCAAGCTGGTCCACGGCGGCTGGGCCGGCGCCTTGCTCGCCCAGCCTGCGGCTTGGACGCTGCCGATCACCTTTGCTGTCATGGCATTGGTGTCCCTTTCGACTCCCAAGCGGATCCCGCCCGGGACGGCCCGGACCATGATCCGCCTTCATGCGCCTGAGGCACTCAGCGCCGCCCTGGGTGAACCGCGCGATTGAGTCATCGACGGGCTGTACCACTCGGCGACACAAACTGACCGCTCGGCGCGACCACCACCCCCACACATCGAGTCCGGCGCCCCGGTGGCCGCAATACCCCATCCAGGGCCTGACGGCCGAGCTCTCACGCTCCTAGCGTGGGGTTCCCCAGGGCGGGGTGCCGCCCTCGCGAAAGGACTGTCATGGCACAGGTTTCGACTGCAACATCCCCCCAGACCGCGCCGGCACCGTCGTTCGGAGCACACATCGCCGACCCGGGTCCGCTTGGCCTCGCAGGGTTCGCCCTCACCACCTTCATGCTCAGCTCGTTCAACTCCGGGCTGGCCCCCAAGTCCGCCGAGGTCGTCGTCCTCGGCGTGGCACTGTTCTACGGCGGCATCGCGCAGCTGTTCGCCGGCATGTGGGAGTTCGCCAAGGGCAACACCTTCGGCGCACTTGCCTTCAGCTCGTACGGCGCATTCTGGATGTCCTTCTGGTACCTCGTCTCGCACGGCAAGGACCTGCCCACGACCGGAACCGACGCGGCCAAGGGCATCGGCGTGTTCCTGCTGGCGTGGACCATCTTCACGCTCTACATGACGGTCGTTGCCTCGCGACTGTCCGGAGTGCTCTTCATCCTGTTCGCCGTTCTGTTCGTCACCTTCGCATTCCTGACCGTAGGTGAGCTCGGCAGCTCCTCCTCCATGACCAAGATCGGCGGGTATCTGGGTCTGGTCACTGCCCTGGTGGCTTGGTATGCCTCCTTTGCCGGCGTCCTCAACGGCACCGCCAAGCGCATCGTGCTGCCGACCTGGCCCCGGTGACGACGGCGCGCCGGTGCCACGAGCACGGGTGCTGCTGAGCAGGGTGTGACTCTGCGCTAGACGTATGGGGCCCGGTCAACCGACCGGGCCCCATACGCGTGCTCACGGTGTCGGTGAGGGCGCCGATCACCAACGTCCGCGCCCGTATTCCGATGCGGGTCTTCATCCTCGACGGCCCAGAGAGCGGCAGCCGCGTCGTCGTCGACGTCGCCACCACTGGTGAGGTGGGCCCGGCATACAGTCCAGGCATGGAGCTCATCCCCCGCCCCTACGGACACCCTGACGTCGCTGCGCTGACCCACGAGGTCCAGGCGCACTATCGCGAGCTCTACGGCGGCCCGGGCGACGAGAGCCCTGTGGAGGTGGCCGACTTCGAGGCGCCCACCGGACACTTCGTGGTCGGCTACATCGAGGGCGTCCCCGTCGCCATGGGTGGGTGGCGACGTCTGGGGGACCGGCCCGGCCTTCCCTCCCCGAACGCCGCAGAGATCAAACGCATGTATGTCGCGCCGTCCGCCCGCGGGCGCGGGCTGTCGCGAGTCGTCCTGGCAGAGCTCGAAGCCAGTGCCCGCGCAGCCGGCATCGACTGGCTGGTCCTGGAGACCGGACGGCCGCAGAGAAGCGCGATCGGGCTCTACCGTTCGTGCGGCTACACCGAGGTCGACGGCGCGCCATACGGCCACTACGTCGACTCACCCGCCTCCGTCCACCTCGGCAGGTCAATCCTCTGAACGGGCGTCGAAGCACAGTGACGACCGCTCGTCGCCACAAGCGCCCGCCGGACGGCCCAACATGGCGATGGCCTTGATGCGCGAGCGATTACCCGGTTGAGTAAGCCCGTAACCCCCGCCTGTCATCTTGGAGGATGCTGTGGCCAACGAAACCCTTGAGAACCTGTCCCAGGAGAACCGCAAGTTCCCGCCAACTGCTGAGTTCACTGCGCAGGCCAATGGCCAGGCGTCGCTCTACGACGAGGCCGGCAAGGACCACGAGGCCTTCTGGGCCGAACAGGCACGCTCGTACCTGACGTGGAGCAAGGACTTCGACCAGACCCTCGACTGGAGCGACGCTCCCTTCGCAAAGTGGTTCGTCGGCGGCGAGCTGAACGCGTCGTACAACTGCGTCGATCGCCACGTCGAGGCGGGCAAGGGGGACAAGGTCGCCATCCACTTCGTCGGCGAGCCCGGCGACACGAGGGACATCACGTACGCCGACCTGTACCGCGACGTACAGAAGGCCGCCAACGCGTTGCAGGACCTGGGAGTCCACAAGGGCGACCGGGTCGCGATCTACCTGCCGATGATCCCCGAGGCCGCCATAGCGATGCTCGCCTGTGCCCGCATCGGCGCGCCGCACTCGGTCGTGTTCGGCGGGTTCTCCGCCGAGGCGCTGCGTTCCCGCATCGCCGACGCCGGAGCCAAGGTGGTGATCACCGCGGATGGCGGCTACCGCCGTGGCAACCCCGCGGCGCTCAAGCCGATGGTCGACGAGTCCATCTCGGGCGAGACCACGGTGGAGAAGGTCCTCGTGGTCAGACGCACGGGTCAGGAGGTCGCCTGGAACGACCAGCGTGACGTCTGGTGGCACGACGCCCTCGATCGTGCCGCGGACACGCACGTGGCCGTTGGCCACGACAGCGAGCACCCGTTGTTCATCCTCTACACCTCGGGCACGACTGGTGCGCCCAAGGGCATCTTGCACACCACCGGCGGCTATCTCACCCAGTGCGCCTACACGAATGCCGTGATCCATGACGTCCACCCCGACACCGATGTGTTCTGGTGCACCGCAGATGTGGGCTGGGTGACCGGCCACAGCTACATCGTCTACGGGCCGCTGGCCCTCGGTGCGACCCAGGTGATGTACGAAGGCACCCCGGACACCCCCCACCAGGGGCGCTTCTGGGAGATCATCGAGCAGCAGAAGGTGAGCGTCTTCTACACGGCACCGACCGCGATCCGGACCTTCATGAAGTGGGGCGAGGACGTCCCCGCCAAGTTCGACCTCACCTCCCTGCGCCTGCTGGGCTCGGTCGGCGAACCGATCAACCCCGAGGCCTGGATGTGGTACCGCCGGGTGATCGGTGGCGACCAGACCCCGATCGTCGACACCTGGTGGCAGACCGAGACCGGCGCGATCATGATCAGCCCGTTGCCCGGTGTCACGGCGACCCACCCCGGCTCGGCCCAGATCGGTGTCCCCGGGATCGGCGTCGAGGTGGTTGACGACCTCGGAGCGCCGGTGCCCAACGGCTCGGGCGGCTACCTCGTCCTGACCAAGCCGTGGCCGGCGATGTTGCGCGGCATCTGGGGTGACCCGGAGCGGTACAAGGAGACGTACTGGTCTCGTTTCCCCGGACTGTACTTCGCCGGGGACGGTGCCAAGAAGGACGAGGAAGGCAACCTCTGGCTGCTCGGCCGCGTCGACGACGTCATGAACGTCTCGGGGCACCGCCTGTCGACGACCGAGATCGAGTCGGCCCTTGTCTCCCACCCCAAGGTCGCCGAGGCCGCGGTCGTCGGCGCCTCGGACGACATGACCGGTCAGGCGCCCTGCGCGTTCGTCATCCTGCGCAGTGGCAGCGAACCAGGGCCCGACATCATCAAGGAGCTGCGCGACCACGTCGCCAAGGAGATCGGCCCGATCGCCAAGCCCCGCCAGATCATGGTGGTCGCGGAGCTGCCCAAGACCCGCTCGGGCAAGATCATGCGCCGACTGCTCAAGGACATCGCCGAGAACCGCGAGGTCGGCGACGTCACAACCTCGGCCGACTCCAGCGTCATGGCTCTCATCAAGACCGGCCTGGCCGCAGGGGCTGGTGAAGACTGAGCCCCCGCTTGCTCACCTGAGGCTTGTTTGCTCAGTTCAGGCCGGTTTCAGCGGCCGCATAGCCGTCTTCGAGCGGCCTGAACTGAGCAAGGCTCAGATCAACGACGGCGCCCTCGAGCGCGCAGCCTCACGTTGGGCAGGTCCGGCGCTCTCAGGCGCTCCGGGCCCGGGTAGTGCGACACCTCTCCGAACCTCGGGTCGGCGCTGGCATTCCACTGCAGCCTCGCCTGCTCGATCTCCTCGTGCGACCGCGCCACGAAGTTCCACCACATGACGACCTCCTCCTCGAACGGGGTGCCGCCCAGCAGCAACACCCGGGCATCGGCGGAGAGCTCGAGATCAAGACGGTCGCGATCGGTCCCCAGGTAGATCGCCCGACCAGCCGGGACGTCCGCGTCACAGACCCGAACCATGCCGACCATGGGCACCAGCAGATGCTCGTATGACGGGTCGAGCGGCACGCTGCCGGCTCGGCTCTGCGGGGACTCGGGTGAGATTTCAGCGCCCACCAACGGCGTCACGCCCTGAGCCGGCGCCACCGTCGTGCCGACCCGGCCGACGAAGACCCTGGCCCGCAGACCGGGGCTGTCCCGGATCGGCGCCTCCTCGTGCAGGGCGAACGAGTGATCGCGGTGGCGGGCGGTCTCGGGCAGCGCCACCCAGAGCTGGACCCCGTGCAACACGGGACCGTGATCGGGCGGCGAGTTCTCGGAGTGCGCAATCCCCCGGCCAGCATTCATGATTGCGACGCGCCCAGGCTCGACCAGTGCCGTGGTGCCGATGCTGTCCCGGTGAAGGACTGTTCCCTGGACCAGCCAGCTCACGGTCTGAAGCCCCATGTGGGGATGGGGGGCGACCGCCATACCTGCCTGGTCGTGCACGTCGGTCGGGCCGAAAAGGTCCGCGAAACACCAAGCGCCGACCATCCGCCTCTCCCTGTGCGGCAAGAACCTCAGCACCTCGTTACGCGGGCTGATCATGGCGTGCAGGGCGTCGTAGACCTGCTCCTCACGCCCGTGCGTTGCCGGGTCGTCGGCGCAGTCCGTGTAGACGTCAGCGATGGTGTTGCTCATGGTCCGAGGCTAGAGCCGGAACCGGTCGACTGACCATGGTGCCCGAAGAGCTGATCGGCTACGGCCGGCATCGCGGACGCGTTCGAGCCCGACACTGGATAGGGTCGTGGGACACATCACCGGAGGTGAGGTTCGATGACCAGTCCGAATGGCGCGACCGAGCGCACCCTCGGCCAGCTCGTGGCCGACGCGACCCACGACATCTCGGCCATCATGCGCAGCGAGATCGCGTTGGCCAAGGCCGAGATAGGCGCTGACGCCAAGAAGGCAGGCGCCGGCGGGGCCATGTTCGCCGGGGCCGGGTTCCTGGCATTCCTGGCACTGATCCTCCTGGTGATCGCGGCGGCGTACGGTCTGGTCGCGGCGGGGCTGGCTCCGTGGCTCTCGTTCCTCATCGTGGCGGGCGTTCTTCTTCTGGTCGGGGCGATCATGGCGCTCATCGGGATAAGGAGCGTCCGCAACATCAAAGGCAAGCCCGAACGCACGATCAAGAGCGCCCAGGACACCATCGCCGCCATCAAGGCCAGGAGCTGAATGTCCCCCATCGCCACCGTTGACCACACCTTCGCGCATTGACCACAACCACCCGCACCGAAGCGAGATCTCCGCACATGAGCAACGATGCCTCTTCTGTGCTCATCGAAGGGCCGTGGGAGCACCGTTTCGTCTCCGCAAACGGTGCCCGCTTCCATGTCGCCGAGATCGGCGACGGCCCGCTTGTTGTTCTCCTGCATGGCTTTCCACAGTTCTGGTGGGCCTGGCGCGATCAGCTGACCGCGCTCGCGGAGGCTGGCTACCGCGTGGCCGCCATCGACCTGCGGGGCTACGGCGGCTCCGACAAACCGCCCCGCGGCTACGACACGTTCACCCTGGCCGCCGATGTCGCGAGCATCGTGCGGTCCCTCGGAGAGAGCAGCGCGGTCATCATCGGGCATGGCTGGGGCGGCTGGATCGCCTGGTCCATGCCCACCATGCAGCCCGAGGTGACCACCGCGGTCGCCGCCCTCGGCATGCCGCATCCACTGGTTCTGCGCCACGCGTCCGTGAGCAACCTCGCCCAGATCAGGGCCAACGCGTACCTGGCCGGGCTGCAGCGCCCCTTCGTGCCCGAGCGTCAGATGAACAAGAGCCCCGCGTATGTCGCACGTCTGTTGGGCGCATGGTCGGCGCCCCAGGGGCACTGGCCTTCGCGCGAGGTGACCCAGCGGTATGCCGAGGCGATGGCTCTTCCGTTCGTTGCCCACTCCGCCGCCGAGTACTACCGCTGGGTTGTCCGCAGCCAGTGGCGACTCGACGGCAGACGGTTCGCCCAATGCCTGGACTCACCCATCACCGTCCCGGTGCTCCAGCTGCAGGGTGATCAGGATGGCGCGGTGATGCCGGCTCTGGCCCCGAAGTCGTCGGCATACGTCCAGGGTCCGTTCGAGCAGCACCTCATCGCCAACGCCGGACATTTCCTGCCCGAAGAAGCGCCTGCCGCCGTCAACGCCCACCTCGTGCGCTGGCTGAACAGCAGGCGCTGACCGTTCCGCGGCACCAGGCTGCGGGCATCGAAGGTTGCCGTCAGCTGCGCGCTCTCAATACCTCAAGACCCTGACCCTGGAGGTCGTCGAGAGCCACTTTACGTCCGGTCATGGCCATGACCAGCGAGAGCAGTGGACCGGTGACCTCTGGGCCAGAGCCGTGGGACCAGTCGGTGTCGGTCGCACGCAGAGTCACTCCGGCGATCCGGTTCTTGGCGCCGATCAGCGTGTTGGACCCCTTGTAGAAGTCGGCGACCCGCAGAACCGCCGCCGGGGCATACGTGTGGGTGATGCCCAGCGGACGACGAATGTCCTCCGCGTGGATGATCGTCTCGCCCACCCACGAGTCCGTGGGCCCGGGAGGCGACGTGGTCGAGGCCGCCTGGGCCTTGAAGCGCGCCAGGGTCTGCGCTGGCGAGTCGCCAAGCTCACCTGCCACACCCTTGCTCGCCATCGACGTGAAGTTGAGACCGCTGCTGAGGAACTTGCCGAGGAACCTCGCCGGAGTCATGGCTGCGGTGGCCGTCATGTGGGCCAGAACCTCACGAACGGTCCACTGGTCACACAGCGACGGGGTCTGCCACCGTGCTGTGTCCAAGCCCGTGAGATCGGCTGCCAGCGCTTCTCGCTCGCTGTGAATGAGCGTCCACTGTTCCTTGACTGCCACGACGATCCCTTCGTTGGTCGCCGGTTCAACCGGCGGTGCATCCACCAGTGCTCACGGGCGAGCTTGATCGACTCGCCGCATCGAGGACGGGCCGTGCCTCGCCCAGTGTCAGGGCGTATCCAGTGCGCTCGTCATCGAGCGACTTGGCGAAGACGATCCCCACGACCTGGCCGCGGGGTGATAGCAGGGGCCCGCCGGAGTTACCGGGTTCGACCTTGGCATAGAGCGAGTAGATCGCACGGACCACCCCCGGATTGCCATAGATGTCAGCCCCCGTGGCCCGAAGGACGTCGCGAACGCGGGCAGGGTCCAGACGGTAGGGCCCGTCCAACGGGAAGCCGGCGACCACGGCGCCGTCGGCACGCTTGAGGTCCGCACCCTGCGCCAGGGCAGGTGCCGGGAGTCCGGGCACAGACAGCACGGCAAGGTCACGTTGGGGGTCGAAGGCGATCACGCGCGCCTCGTACGACGTGCCGGTGCCCTGAATCCGCACATGCTCGGATGACACCCCGGCAACAACGTGGGCGTTGGTGACCACCCGCTCGGGCGCGACGACCCAGCCGCTGCCCTCCTGACCGCGGTTGCACGACTCGGCGACGCCGGTGATCTTGACGATCGACGCGGCGGCGCGGGCCACGCCTGGTCCCGACGCCAGCTGGTTGTCCGGTGGCGCGACGGGAACGATCGGCTCGGCCTGGACACCCTCGAAGACCCGCGGGAACCCCTCACGGTCGAGAACTGACGCGAAACCGGCGAACAGTCGTGCGGTCTGTGACGGCACAAAACGGTCGATCGTCTGAATGACCCGTGAGCCACCGATCGCCTTGGCCAAGGGAGCGGGAGCCCCCCCACGCACGGCGCCGGCCATGAACCAGATGAGTACCGACGCCGCGACCACGGTGGCCAGGGCGCCGAGGGCGGAGTCGATCATCCGCGCCGGCTTGATCCGCATTCCGCTGCGCAGGCGTGTGCCCACCAGGACAGCGATCGCCTGACCCACCGAGGCGAGGACGAACACCCAGAAGATCAGGACAACGGCGCGCAACCCACCGTTGTTGGCGACGCTGTCCCAGCGCCTCAACAGCACCGGCAGAAGCCACATGCCCAGTGCACCGCCGGAGAGGAAGCCGACCAGGGACATGACGCTGACCACGAACCCCTGGCGGTGGCCGATGAGGGCATAGCCCACCAGCACGAGGGCCAGGACGATGTCGAGCACGTTCGCGATCATGAGGGGGCTCCATCAGTACGTGTACTCGGTCGCACCGAGCCGTCGCGGGCTCCGATGAAGTGTGCGGGCAGCGGTCGGTGGTCGTCCCGGTCCCATGACCGCTCGAGACCGGCCAGCTCGATGACCTTGGAGATCAGCCCAGCCGTGAAGCCCCACACGAGCAGACCATCGACGTCGAAGGCCGGGCCGACGAATCCGCTGGGGTGTGTGACCGTGAATCGCCTTGCGGGGTCGGTGAGCTCGGAAAGCGGTGCCCGGAGCACGCGGGCAACCTCGCTGCGGTCGACAACGCTGATGGGGCTCGGCTCGGCCCACCAGGCCAGGACGGGTGTGACCACGAAGTTGCTGGGCGGCAGGTAAAGCGCCGGCAGCTCGGCCACGACCTGAACACCGGCCGGGTCCAGGCCGACCTCTTCCTTTGCCTCCCGCAGGGCCGCCGAGACCGGGCCGGAGTCGATGGGATCGATCGAACCACCGGGAAAGGAGACCTGGCCCGCGTGCGAGCGCATGCTGTGCGATCGCTCGGTAAGCACCACCTCCTCGCCCCCATCCGCGTTTGGCCCGAAGAGGATCAGCACCGCGGAAGGCCGGCCGCCTTCGTCCGGGGGAAGGAAACGGCTGAAGAACCCCGGTCTCAGGTGACCCAGCTGAGCCACCAGATGGGTCATCCACGTCGGCTGACGCTCGGTCACGTCTGGGCCGCCGCGAGCTCGTACTTCAGGAGCTTCGTCGCCTTGACCGGGTCGGTCTCGCCCTCGCCGTACGACGGGCACCAGCCGGCAACCGGGCACGCGCCGCACGCGGGCCTGCGCGCGTGACAGGTGCGTCTTCCATGGAAGATCAAGACGTGGGAGAGCATGGTCCAGTCCTTCTTCGGGAACAGAGCGCCCACCTCGTGCTCGACCTTGACCGGGTCCTCCTCCGCGGTCCAGCCGAAGCGTCTGGCCAGGCGCCCGAAGTGGGTGTCCACCGTGATACCCGGGACGCCGAAAGCGTCACCCAGCACCACATTTGCCGTCTTGCGCCCCACACCGGGAAGTGTCAGCAATGTCTCGATCGTGTCCGGCACTCGGGATCCGAATCGCTCGACGAGTTCCTTCGAAGTCTTCCGGATGGCCTTTGCCTTTGTGTGGTAGAACCCGGCGGGAAAGATGGCTGT
>DASVHT010000221.1:0-2746 GCA_036382455.1 Dermatophilaceae bacterium | reverse complement strand
GTCGTCCTCGCGGTGGCCGCCCTTGATGAGCACACGTGGGGCGCCGAGCTCCTGCAGGGCCATGGCTTGGCGCCGCATCTCCGCCAGGGTCCGTGCGGGTCGCGTGTCGAGCAGGGCTGCCGACTCGGCGAGGTTCGGCGTAACCAGGGAGGCAAGGGGCATGAGGTCACGCATGGCTTGGACCGCATCGTCGTCGAGCAGCCGGTCGCCGCTGGTGGCGACCATCACGGGGTCGAGGACGACGAGCTCAGCGGGATGGCGTCGCAGGAAGTCCCCGACGGCCGCGACGATGCCAGCGTTGGCGAGCATGCCGATCTTGATGGCGTCGAGGCGGACGTCAGCGATCAGGGTCTCGAGTTGCTGGGTGACGAAATCCGTTGGTACCACATACACTCCGGTGACGCCCAGGGTGCTCTGTGCGGTGAGGGCGGTGATCACGGAGGTGCCGTAGACGCCCAACGCCGAGAACGTCTTGAGGTCGGCCTGGATGCCGGCACCGCCGGACGGGTCGCTGCCGGCGATGGTCAGTGCGACGGGCGGGCGGCTCATCCCGATGTGCCGTCCCAGGCGGCGCGCAGCGCGCGGGTGGCAGCCGCCACGTCGGGCTGGCCGCAGATGGCGCTGACCACCGCAGCACCCGCTGCCCCTGCCCTGCGGACCTGGGGCACCCGCTCGACGGTGATGCCGCCGATGGCTACGCAGGGCCATGGACTCGCGGAGGTGACCTGGCGAAGCCTCTCCGGCCCCCCCGGGGCGGCCGCGTCCAGCTTGGTCGACGTCCCCCAGACGGGTCCAACACCGAGGTAGTCCACCGTCTCGGCGGCATGTTCGCGGGCGGTCGCGACGTGTTCCACGGTCTGGACCGACAGCCCCAGGTATGCGGCGGGGCCGAGCAGGGCTCGCGCCTCCCCAATCCCGAGGTCGGACTGTCCCACGTGCCCGCCGTGGGCGCCGATAGCCTCGACGAGGTGGACGCGGTCGTTGATGATCAGGGCCACGTCGGTGCCCTCAACAGCCTTCATGACCTGACGGCCGAGCCTGACCAGCTCGTCGTCTGTGGCGTCCTCGTCGCGCAGCTGCACGACGGTGACTCCCGCGCCCACCGCCGCCGAAACCGTTGCGGCGACACCGAGCCGGCCGCACATGACGGTGTCGGTCACCAGATAGAGCGACAGGTCCGGCGCCGGTCGGGGCATGCTCAGCTGATCCTGACCCGTTCGGCCAGCTGGGCGGGCTCGAGGCAGGTCAGCTCGTCCAACAAGGCGACCGCAAAGGTGCCCGGCCCGCGGCTGATTTGCGCGGCTGAGTCGGCGGCAACTGTCAAGGTCGCGGTCGCCGCAGCTGCCGCGACCACAGCATCTGGCACGACGGCCGCGAACGCCGCCATCAGCGCACCGAGGGCACAACCGACACCGGTGACGCGGGTCAGCCAGGGATGGCCGTTGGAGAGGCGGACCATGCGCTCGCCGTCGGTGATGTGGTCGGTCGGGCCACTCACGGCGATGACCGACTGTTGTTGTTCGGCAAGGTCTTTGGCCACCTGCGCTGCAGCTTCGGGGGAGTCCACGGACTCCACCCCCCGGCCGCCGGAACCGCCGGCAAGCGCGAGGATCTCCGAGGCGTTGCCGCGAACGATGGTCGGTCTTGCCTCACCCATGAGCTGCTGCGCCAGGCTGGTCCGCCATGCCAGGGCTCCGGCGGCGACCGGGTCGAGCACCCACGGGGTTCCCGCCGGCTTTGTCGCGGCGACGGCGAGGTGCATCGCGCGCGCCGTGTCGTCATAAGGCGTGCCGAGGTTGACCAGCACGCCTCCCGCGATGGTGGCGAACTCGCCGGCCTCGTGCGGGTTGTCAACCATGGCCGGAGCGGCGCCGACGGCCAGCAGGACGTTCGCGGTCCACCCAGCCACGACGATGTTCGTCAGGCACTGGACCAAAGGAGGCCGGTCGCGCAGTGCGGTGAGGGCGTCGGCGAGATTGGCCGGAGTCACGGTCGACGGCTCGTGCATGGGTGCTCCAACGCCTCAGAGGTCCGCGAGATCGACGATGACCGGCGCGTGGTCACTGGCGCCCTTGCCCTTGCGTTCCTCGCGATCGATCGCCGCGGCCTCCACCCGGGAGCTGAAGGCTGGGGAACCGAGCACGAAGTCGATGCGCATCCCATGACGCTTCGGGAAGCTCAGCTGTGTGTAGTCCCAGTAGGTGTAGACACCCGGCCCAGGCGTGTGGGGACGGGCCACGTCGGTGAAGCCGGCATCGATCATGGCCTGGAATGCCGCACGCTCCGGCGGGGACACGTGGGTGCTTTCGGCGAATACGGCAATGTCCCAGACGTCTTCGTCCTGCGGGGCGATGTTCCAGTCACCCATCAGGGCGATCTGGGCCGACGGGTCCGCCGACAACCAGCCACTCGCCGCATGGCGCAGGCGCTCCAGCCAGTCGAGCTTGTAGGCAAGGTGGGGGTCACCCAGCGCCCGACCGTTGGGGACATAGAGCGACCACACCCGCACGCCACCGCAGGTGGCGCCGATGGCGCGGGCCTCGGGAGCCGGCGGGTCGCCATACGAGGGCATGTCCGGGAACCCGACCTCGACGTCGGTCAGGCCGACGCGGGACAGGATCGCGACGCCGTTCCACTGGTTCACCCCGTGGTGGGCCACCTCGTAGCCGAGGGCGGTCAGCTGCTCCGTCGGGAACTGCGACTCCTTGGCCTTGGTCTCCTGGATCGCGAGCACGTCGCAGTCGCT
>DASVHT010000220.1:0-6679 GCA_036382455.1 Dermatophilaceae bacterium | reverse complement strand
ATCGTCCTCGGAGCGGCCAGAGCCGTCGAGCTCGCCCGCCCGGGTCAGCAGCACCCGCGCGTGGCCGATGAGATCGAGGCCGATATTGCCCAGGGCCATGTCCTCCTCGATCTGCGGAGCCCGGCTGATCCACTCACCCAGGCGTTGAGCGTAGATCAGTGCGTCATCGCCCAGCTGAAGACAGTATGCCGCAGTTACCCTCGCAGCCTCGGCCTCAATCACATTCTCACTCAAAGGTATTCGACATCCTCGGGCACGTCGTAGAACGTAGGGTGGCGATAGACCTTGTCGGCCGCGGGGTCGAAGAATGAGTCACGCTCGTCGGGGCTGCTGGCGGTGATATCGGTCGACCTGACCACCCAGAGAGAGACCCCCTCCTGGCGACGGGTGTAGACGTCGCGCGCGTTGCGCAGCGCCATCCCGGCGTCAGGGGCGTGCAGCGAGCCGACGTGGACATGCGACAGGCCACGTTTGCCACGGACAAAGACCTCCCACAACGGCCAGCTACGCTCGGGCGAGCCCCCTTTGACCGCGGGGGTGCTCATGCGAGGTACTCCTCCCGCTGCAGGCGGATCTGCTTGACGGCATATGCACTCGCGGCTTCGCGCACCCACGCTCCCTCATTGTGGGCCCCGAGCCGACGCTCGATCCGTTCGGCGTTGCAGGGCCCGTCACCCCTGATGACACGCTGAAGCTCGGTCCAGTCGACAGCGCCGAAGTCCCAGTGCCCTGTCTCCTCGTTCCACCTCAGGTCGGGGTCGGGCAGGGTGAGCCCTATCTTCTCGGCTTGCGGAACGGTCATGTCAACAAACTTCTGACGCAGGGCATCGTTGCTGAAACGCTTGATCCCCCAAGCCATCGACTGCTCCGTGTGCCCACCCGAGATGGCGGCCTCGCCGGTGTCCGGCGGTCCGAACATCATCAACGACGGCCACCACCAACGGTTGACGGCGTCCTGGGCCATGTCCTTCTGCGCCTGGGTGCCCCGCATCAAGGTCCACAGGATCTCGAAGCCCTGTCGTTGGTGGAAGGACTCCTCCTTGCAGACGCGAATCATCGCACGGGCATACGGACCGTAGGAGCAACGGCACAACGGCACCTGGTTCATGATTGCCGCTCCGTCGACCAGCCAGCCGATGGCGCCGTTGTCGGCCCACGTCAGCGTCGGGTAGTTGAAGATCGACGAGTACTTCTGCCTGCCGCTGTGCAACATGTCCAACAGCTCGGCACGGTCGATGCCCAGCGTCTCGGCGGCACTGTAGAGGTAGAGCCCGTGCCCGGCCTCGTCCTGCACCTTGGCCATCAGGATGGCTTTGCGGCGCAGTGAGGGCGCACGGCTGATCCAGTTGCCCTCGGGCTGCATGCCGATGATCTCGGAGTGCGCATGCTGGGCGATCTGGCGAATCAGTGTCTTGCGGTAGGCATCAGGCATCTCATCGCGCGGCTCGATGCGCTGGTCAGCAGCAAGCAGCGCCTCGAAGGAGGAGTCCTTGTCAGGTCGCTGCGCAAAAGCCGCCGATGCCGCCTCGACGGCAGCCTCGACGCCTCCTGACTCTGCGGCGTTCAACGACTCGTCGGGGTCGATGAAGTCGTTGCCGTTCATGACAATAAGTATGCCCGACCCCTTGCGTGGTGCGGCAAACGTGTCGCCCCGGTGCTACGCCGAGCCGGATGCGAGGATGGTCGGGTGCCTCACGACCACAACCATCCGCATTCGGTGGCCCACGACCGGGCCCATGCGCCCGCGACCGGTCCCGTCGCCGACGCCAGTGCCCGGATCGCTCGCGCCAGCGATGCGCCTGCCGTCGGTCTGGTCCAGGCAGCGGTTTGGCGCGCTGCGTACGGCCACGTCCTGCCGCAGGACGTGGTCGAGCAGCTCGACGGACCCAGCTTCGCGCGTGTCTGGCGCGACTCGCTGAGCTCTCCCCCCAGCCCTCGTCATGTCCTGCTGGTGGCCTGCGCCGGGGAGCAGGTCGTCGGCTTCGCCGCCGTAGGCACCTGTGTCGACCCCGACGCCACGAAGACCTCGGGCGAGCTGTTGGCGTTGGGAGTCCACCCTGACGCGCGACGCAACGGTCATGGCTCGCGCCTGCTCAATGCCGCCGTGGATACCCTGCGGGGTAAGGGTTTTGACAGAGTGAGCACCTGGATCCTGGCCACGGACGAGGCCACCAGGGCGTTCCTCACAGCGGCCGGGCTTTCCCCCGACGGCGCCTTCCGCGACCGAGTCATCGACGTCGACGGGACGGTTGCCCGCGAGGTGCGACTGACCGCTGACCTCTCGCTGGACTGACCCCCAGGTTGCACAGATGCCCATGAGTGAGCCCCCGTTAGGTGGCCAGCGCCGCAAAGAGGTCCTGCGACAGAGTCTGTCGGTCGGCGTCGCGACCGGCGCCTATGCCATCAGCTTCGGCGCCCTGTCGGTGGCGGCCGGCCTCGATCTCTGGCAGACGATCGCACTCTCGGCACTGCTCTTCTCCGGCGCCTCGCAGTTCGCGATCGTGGGCGTCATCGCGGCCGGAGGCTCGGGTGCTGCGGCCGCGGCAGTGGCGACCTCGACCCTGCTCGGCATCCGCAACGGCCTCTACGGCCTGCAGATGTCGCGGCTGCTGGAGGTGAGCGGCCTGCGCCGGTTCGCCGCCGCTCAGCTGACCATCGACGAGTCGACGGCCGTCGGTGTCGCCCAGCCCGAGCGGTCAGCCCAACGGCTCGGTTTTTGGGCCACCGGGCTCGCTGTGTTCGCGATGTGGAACCTCCTGACGATCCTCGGCGCCGTCGTGGGAAACGCGCTCGGGGACCCAAAGCGGTTCGGGCTCGACGCCGCCGCGCCCGCCGCCTTCTGCGCGCTCCTCTGGCCGCGGCTGAAGGCCGGGGACGCCCGCGCGGTGGCCGCCGTCGCCGCCGTCATCGCACTGGTGGTGGCCCCTCACGCGCCGGCCGGCATACCGGTCCTGGTAGCCGCCCTGGCCGCGATCGTGGCTGGGCTGCTGCCCCCTCGCGATCGGGGCCAGGTCGACAACGGGAGAGGGTGAAGGATCTTGGTTGTCCGAACGACCACAACCCTTCGCGATAACGGCCCATCGCATGAGGGAGTCATGCGATGACCCTCTGGACCACCGTCCTGCTGGCCAGTGGCCTCGCGTTCGCACTCAAGCTCGTGGGCTACGTCGTGCCGCACCAGACTCTCGACCACCCCGTCATCTCGAGGGTGACCGCGATGTTGCCGGTCGCACTTCTTTCGGCCCTCGTTGCGGTGCAGACGTTCACCGGCAGCGGCGGTGTGCTGACCCTGGACGCACGCGCGGCCGGCGTCGCGGTCGCGGTGACCGCCTTGTTGCTCCGAGCGCCGTTCCTGGTCGTCGTGATCCTGGCCTCGGCCACGGCTGGGACGCTCCGAGCCTTCGGGTGGGGCTGACCGCTCAGCTCAGCGGAAGGGACACAGCTCCGACATGGCGCATCAGAGTCATTGATCGAGCAAAGGCGCGCGTGCGCCATCAGTGACGCAGGTGCGCTGTGTGGCGCGGGAACGGGGTCAGACCAGTCCGAGGTAGCTCTCCAGCCCGACGGTGAGCCCGGGGTGGTCGCTGACCAGGCGCACACCCTCCAGGACGCCAGGCATGAAGCTGACCCGGTCAAACGAGTCGTGCCGGATCGTCAGCAGCTCCCCGGTCGCGCCGAAAAGGACCTCCTGATGGGCCACGAGGCCGCGCAACCGCAACGCGTGCACCCGTATGCCGTCCACCTGCGCGCCGCGCGCGCCGTCGGGATCGGCGGTGGTCGCGTCCGGGACATCGCCGAGCCCAGCATCCCGGCGGGCCCGGGCGATCAGCGAGGCAGTACGGGCAGCGGTGCCCGACGGTGCGTCGACCTTGTCGGGGTGGTGAAGCTCGACGACCTCCACGGACTCGTAGAACTTCGCCGCCTGCTGCGCGAACGACATCATCAGGATCGCGCCGATGGCGAAGTTCGGGGCGATGAGCACCCCAACGTCGGGCCTTCTGGTCAGCTGCGAACGGACCGCCGCCAGCTTCTCCTGCGTCCAGCCGGTCGTCCCGACGACGACGTGTTTCCCCCGATCGATGCAGTGAGCAACGTTGGGGGCCGACGCGTCCGGCACCGAGAACTCGACGACAACGTCTGCGCCGGCGAGGTCGCCGAGGTCGTCGCCCTGGTCGAACCGGCCAACCAGGGCGAGGTCCGGCGCGGCCTCGACCGCGCGGCACACCTCGGAACCCATGCGCCCTGCAGCACCGATGACGGAGACCTTGAGGACAGGGACCTTGATCGCATCACTCACGCGCCCAGCCTAGTGAGGCGCGAGGAACCGCTCGACGTCACGAGCCTCGCGATCGAGGTCGGCCAGGGCCCGGGCGCCGATGGGGCCGAACGGCTCGAGCGTCACCCGGCCCCCCGGCATGCTCCAGGTGCCTACGGCTCGGCCTCCGACCAGGGCAAACGGCCGGAAGATGCCGTTCGTCGTAACGATCGTCCGGTTGCCGCCCAGAACCGGCTCGCGGTCGACCCAGCCGTGCAGCAACGGGTCGAAGCCACCGAGCAGCTTGGGTAGGCGTCGACCGATCGGTGCCCGGCGACCGGCAAGGTCGACCAGGCCACCCGGCAGCTCCTCGACGGCGGCGCCGACGCCGCTCATCCCTCGCCGCGCGTCGCCAAGGGTAATGCCCGCCCACTTCGAAAGGTCACGATCGTCAGCGGGCCCATGGCCGCCCAGGAATCGTCGGGCAAGCTCGGACAAGGCCATATCGCGGTCGCTCGCCTTGGGCGGGTGACCAAGCCAGTCGCGAACGAGTACGAAACCCTGGTCACGACCGATGACGGGACCACGGATGGTCAGACCCCGCAGCGCCGACAGGAACAGGATGTGCACCATCGCCTGGCCAGCCACCGGCACGTCGGCGGCCTGCACGATCTCACGCAGCTGAGCGCGGGTCATCGGCCCATTCGCGGCGAGCGCCGCGTCGATGACGGCAACACCCCGATCGGCCTGACCAGGCGAAACTCCCTCTTGTCCAAGGCGTCTGGCGTTGCCCGTGACCAGCTGCGTCGTCGTGAGCTGCTGCAGCCACCAGTAGTCCTCGGGCCGTACGAGGTGGAGGGTGCCGCGGTTCAGCCAGGTGACGACCAGCGTGCGGTTGTTGAGCTCGCGGTCCACGTCGGCCGCCGTGAGTCCGGCGGTACGGCTCCTGACGGCGAGTCGCGCTGCGCGCAGGTCCTGCGCCTGGACCGCCAGGAGCCGGTCGACGACCTGGCTGACACCATCGGCTGACGGCCCGACGAGCAGCTGGGCCGCCAACCGGCGATCGTCGCGGTCGCGCTCCACAGCTCTGGCGGTCGATGCTCGGGCCATGACCGCGACCCTAGCTGCGGGGTCAGACGATCGCTGCCAACCGAAGACAACGAACAGCTGGCGGTAGTCCGGCAGGGTGGTCGGCCGCGACGAACCCGACCTCAGCGGCGGCGGCAGTCAACCACCTGCGGCCGTTGGCTGGTTTGTTTCACCGTTGCCGCCCGACCGACAGGCAACGGTGAAACTAACCGGTTAGCGGACTGGAGGCACGCGGCATACGTGCCGGTATGGCGACGCACTCACCTCTGCGGCCGCGACGCCAAAAGCCCGGCACACCCTCTCGGGTGCACCGGGCCTCGGTGTGGTTCACTGACCCAGCGGTTCACCGACCCGTTCGTTCAAAACAGGTTGAGTGGTCCAAGCAGACTGAGTCCTGCACGCTGACTCCGTTGTTCAGACCAGGTCTCGGGAAGAGACTCAGGCGTCCGCGGGCTCCGCAGCAGCCTCTGGTGCAGCGTCGCCAGACGGGGCTTCCTCGACCAGGACCGCGCCGAGGGAGAGCTTGCCGCGAGGGTCGATCTCCTTGAGCTCGACCTGGATCTTCTGGCCGATCTTCAGGACGTCGTCCACGGAGTCGATCCGCTTGCCACCGACGAGCTTGCGCACCTCGGAGATATGCAGCAGACCGTCCTTGCCCGGGAGCAACGAGATGAAGGCGCCGAACGTCGTGGTCTTGACCACGGTGCCCATGAAGCGCTCGCCCACCTCGGGCATCGTCGGGTTGGCGATGGCGTTGATCATCGCGCGGGCGGCGTCGGCCGAAGGACCATCGGTCGCTCCGATGTAGATCGTGCCGTCGTCCTCGATCGAGATCTGCGCACCGGTCTCGTCCTGGATCTGGTTGATCATCTTGCCCTTGGGCCCGATGACCTCGCCGATCTTGTCCACGGGAACCGTCACGCTGATCACGCGCGGCGCGAACTCGCTCATCTCGTCCGGGGTGTCGATGGCCTCGGCCATGACGTCCAGGATGTGCAGGCGGGCGTCGCGGGCCTGGGTCAGCGCGCCGGCCAGGACCGAGGCGGGTATGCCGCCCAGCTTGGTGTCGAGCTGGATGGCCGTGACGAACTCACGGGTGCCGGCGACCTTGAAGTCCATGTCACCGAACGCATCCTCGGCGCCGAGGATGTCAGTCAGAGCCGCATACCGCGTCTCCCCGTCGACCTCGTCCGAGACCAGACCCATCGCGATACCGGCGACCGGGGCGCGCAGCGGCACACCGGCGTTGAGCAGCGACAGGGTGGAGGCACAGACCGAGCCCATGGACGTCGAGCCGTTCGAGCTGAGCGCCTCGGACACCTGGCGGATGGCGTA
>DASVHT010000219.1:0-4559 GCA_036382455.1 Dermatophilaceae bacterium | reverse complement strand
AACAGTGCGGTGTAAACCGCGGTCATCTTGGTCATGGACAGGGCGCCAAGAGATGTCGGGTCGTAGATCGGCCCGTAGAGGGCAACCACAGATGCTGTTGAGTTGATGGTGTTCGCCGCTTCGATCCGGGCGGCCTCGGTTGGGTACAGGCCGACGGTCGCAGAGGCGGAGAACCAGACCATCGCCGCAAAGAAGCCGATCCACGCCGGCACCAACAAGCGGTCCCGGCGCAGTGCCAGCCGCATCAACGCAGCGGTCCCGCTCAGCTCGCCGGTCATGGTTGGGCTTTTCGGTAGTGGCGCAGGAACAGCTCCTCAAGCGTTGGCGGCTGGCTGGTGACGGCCGTGACGCCGCCAGAACCCAGGGCTGCCATCAGCTGCGCCATACCTTTGGCCTCCACGCTGGCGGTGATCCGCTGCCCCTGCACGACGACGTCGTGCACGCCGGGAAGGTCCGCAAGGCCCTCGGGCACAGCGGCCATCTCGGCTGAGACGGTCGTGCGGGCAAGGTGGCGGAGCTGTGCCATCGTGCCGCTCTCAACGACTGCCCCGTCGCGGATGATGCTCACCCGGTCGCACAGCGCCTCGACCTCACCGAGGATGTGGCTGCTGAGCAGTACCGTGCGCCCGTCGCCACGCACCTCGTTGATGTAGTCGCGGAACTGTGCCTCCATGAGGGGGTCCAGACCCGAAGTGGGCTCATCCAGAAGCAGGAGCTCCACGTCGCTGGCCAAGGCTGCCACCAGGGCTACTTTCTGGCGGTTGCCCTTGGAGTAGGCCCGACCCTTCATGGTGGGATCCAGCTCGAAACGCTCGATGAGGCTCGCCCGCCGCTTCGGATCGAGCCCGCCGCGAAGCCTGCCCAAGAGGTCGATCACCTCGCCACCCGTGAGGGTGGGCCACAGCGCCACGTCGCCGGGTACGTAGGCCAGCCGCCGGTGCAGGTCCACCGCGTCGAGCCAAGGATCACCACCAAGGACACGCATGGCACCAGAGTCGGCCCGCAGGAGGCCGATCAAGAGACGCAGCGTCGTGGTCTTCCCGGCTCCGTTGGGTCCCAGGAACCCATGGACCTCCCCGAGGGCCACGCACAGGTTGAGCTCGCTGAGCACCTTGGTCCGGCCGAAGCTCTTGACCAGGCCGACAACGTCGATGACTGCTGAGGGGGCCGAGGCACTGTCCACGGCGCCAACATAGACCCCGATGCCGACGTCTTCAGGAAACTGCGGTGACGACGCGCGCCGAGGGGATCTGGCCGGCGGTGATGGTCGACAAGGGCTTCGCCGCCCTGGTCAAGTGATGCAGCCCGGACTTGTTGTACGCGTGAAGCGGCTGCTGACGGCATCGGATTGAGCACTGAGCCGTGCTCGTTGGCGCCTCGGCGGTCAGTTGCCGATGACGTCCCGCCGTTGGAACGCGAGGAGCCCAACGCCGAGGAACGCGAGACCGAGACAGGTCATGACGATCCCCGATGCCGCGGCCCACGGCACCGCCGGCACGAGGGCGAGGTGGGTGAACGGCGACAGGTTGAGTATCCAGGAAGGCCAAGAAAGTGCGGGGCCGAGCAGCGTCACGAGGTAGCCGACAACCGTCACCGTCACAGGGAGGGCCACGGTGAGCCGGGGGAGCAGACCGAACGAGAACACGGCGAGTCCGCCGATGAGCACGACGACGGGGAGCGTGTTGAGCACCGACCGGATCGCGTCGTCCCAGGTGATCTCGTCCGATCCGGATGCTGCGCCCCCAAGCCACATGGCCGTGCCCGTCGCCGCAAGGAGGAGGGAGCCGCCCAGCAGCGACAGCAGGGCATGACCGCCGAGCCAGCGTAGTCGTGACACCGGGCGCGCGAGGATGGCTTCGACTCGACCCGATTCCTCCTCGGCGCGGGCAGCCCCCATCCGCCAGGCGACCTGCAGGGCGACGGCGAGGCCGATCATGGTGCCCATCATGGAAAGGAATCCGCGGGTCGTCAGCACTTGATCGAGGCCGAGGTCGGCCAAAGCCCTTTGTTTCCAACACTTTAAGGCGTGATCATGCATTGCCAACGATAGCCTGATCGCCCTCTCAAGGCGGTAGCACGGGTTCGAATCCCGTCGGGGCTACTCGTGCGATCTTTCGTTACCCTCCTGGGGGCTCAGGAGGTTTGGGGAGCCTGGGCCCTGCGCAGGATCTCTGTGAGCTTGTTGGCACCTGCAACTACAGTCGCCGCGTGCAAACGCCCTGGCTGGCGCGAGACGCGCTCTATCGCACCCGAGATGGACACAGCGGCCACGACGCGACCTGACGGACCGCGAACCGGGGCTGACACCGATGCCACGCCGAACTCGCGCTCGCTCACGCTCTGGGCCCAGCCACGGCGCCGCACTCCGGACAAGGTTGTGGCGGTGAACTTGGCGCCATGGAGCCCTCGGTGCAGTCGGTCCGGTTCCTCCCATGCGAGCAGGACCTGAGCTGCCGAACCGGCGAGCATGGACAGGCTGGCGCCGACGGGGATCGTGTCGCGCAGACCCATGGGGCGCTCGGCGGCTGAAACACAGATGCGCTGGTCGCCCTGGCGTCGGAAGAGCTGGGCGCTTTCGTGCGTGTGGTCGCGTAGTGCGCCCAGGACGGGACCAGCGGCGGCGAGTAGCCGGTCCTCGCCAGCGGCTGAGGCAAGCTCGCCCAGCCGTGGGCCCAGGACGAAACGACCCTGCATGTCGCGGGAGACGAGGCGGTGGTGCTCAAGGGCGACGGCGAGTCGATGCGCGGTCGGACGGGCCAGTCCGGTGGCGGCAACGAGCTGGGCCAGGGTCGAGGGTCCGGCTTCGAGGGCACCCAGCACGATCGCGGCCTTGTCCAGAACGCCTACTCCGCTAGTATTGTCCATGAATTGATATTGGCGTCTCAGAGCCTGAGACGCAAGGTCAAATCCTCACTATTTGCGCGAACCTCGAAACTGTGTCCGCCGGAGATGCAGGTTCGCCAGGATCTGATCCGAGCGACATCACGAAGGAGCTGGTCATGGCAGGCACTCTGGCCGAGAAGGTATGGGAAGCGCACCTGGTGCGTCGGGCCGAGGGCGAGCCCGATCTCCTCTACATCGACCTCCACCTGCTGCATGAGGTGACCAGCCCCCAGGCGTTCGACGGGCTTCGCCTGGCCGGTCGTGCGGTTCGCCGCACCGATCTGACCCTGGCCACCGAGGATCACAATGTCCCGACGACCCCCGGGCCCATCACCGACCCGGTGAGCAAGACCCAGGTCGAGACCCTGCGACGTAACTGCGCCGAGTTCGGGGTCAAGCTCTTCCCGATGGGGGACGTCGACCAGGGCATCGTTCACGTTGTGGGCCCGCAGCTCGGTCTGACCCAGCCCGGCATGACCATCGTCTGCGGGGACAGTCACACGTCCACCCATGGCGCGTTCGGGGCCTTGGCCTTCGGTATCGGCACCAGCGAGGTCGAGCACGTGCTGGCCACGCAGACTCTGCCGCTTGCGCCCTTCCGGACTCTTGCGGTGACGGTCGATGGTGAGCTGTCCGAGGGCGTGAGCGCCAAGGACATCGTCCTTGCGGTCATTGCCAAGATCGGCACTGCAGGCGGCCAGGGCTATGTGATCGAGTTCCGGGGCTCCGCGATCCGGTCGCTGTCGATGGAAGCTCGGATGACGGTGTGCAACATGTCGATCGAGGCCGGCGCGCGGGCGGGGATGATCGCACCGGACCAGACGACCTTTGACTACCTCCAGGGTCGCCCCCATGCTCCGACGGGTGCCGGCTGGGAAGAGGCAGTCGCATTCTGGTCGACTCTTCGGAGCGCGGACGACGCCGTCTTTGACTCCGAGGTCCACATCGACGCGGCCGAGCTGGAGCCGTTCGTCACCTGGGGCACCAACCCCGGTCAGGGACTGCCGTTGTCCGGGAGAGTTCCCGATCCCGAGTCCTTCGTCGATGAGTCCGAGATGGCCAACGCCAAGCGGGCCCTGGAGTACATGGGTCTCACGGCCGGCACGCCCTTGCGGGAGATCCGGGTCGACACCGTGTTCGTCGGCTCGTGCACGAACGGCCGGATCGAAGACCTGCGCGCCGCGGCTGCAGTCCTCAAGGGTCACCAGGTCGCGCAGGGCGTGCGGATGCTCGTCGTCCCCGGCTCGGCCAAGGTGCGCCTGCAGGCCGAGAGCGAGGGGCTGGACAAGGTGTTCAGCGATGCCGGCGCGGAATGGCGTCTGGCCGGTTGCTCAATGTGCCTGGGGATGAACCCGGACCAGCTGGCACCGGGGGAACGCAGCGCCTCGACCTCCAACCGCAACTTTGAAGGTCGCCAGGGCAAGGGCGGGCGCACCCACCTGGTCAGTCCCCTCGTGGCAGCGGCCACCGCCCTGCGTGGCACTCTGTCGAGCCCCGCTGACCTCTGACGTCGCACCGAACCACCGAGCCAGAACCGAGGAAGATCGCCATGGACAAGTTCACGACCTACACCGGTATCGGGGTGCCGCTGCGGCGCAGCAACATCGACACGGACCAGATCATCCCCGCTGAGTATCTCAAGCGGGTGACGCGCACCGGCTTCGAGGATGGCCTCT
>DASVHT010000218.1:0-3647 GCA_036382455.1 Dermatophilaceae bacterium | reverse complement strand
GGGTCTGGTGCTTGCCGTCCTGCATCGTCGCCATCACGGTAGCCGGCCCGGGCGCCGTGGCTGAGAACGGTGCCTCAGGCGACGAGCGCCTGCCCATCCGGATGCTGCACGACCGCGTCCTCGTCTCGCTCGAGGGCGAGGCCGGCGAACGCCAGACGGGGGCCGGTTTGGTGATTCCGGCGACAGCCAGCATCGGAAAGAGGCTCGCCTGGGCCGCCGTGGTCGCGACCGGTCAGAACGTGCGGCAGGTTCAGATCGGCGATCGAGTGCTCTTCGACCCGGAGGACCGGGCAGAGGTGGAGCTGCGGGGCAAGGGCTACCTGTTGCTGCGGGAACGCGACATCCATGCGGTGGCGGCGCCACGAGTGGAAGCCAAACAGACCGGCCTCTACCTCTGAGGTCTCCAAGAACGACGTCTCCAAAAACGTTGCGCCCCAACATCTTGGGGCTGCCGGGGCCGATTCAGAGGGACGTGGCCAGCAGGTTCGCGCCGCCCGCTTCGTCAGGCATTCGCTGCGTCCAGGAAACGGCGAACAACGTCGACGTACTCTTCCTCCTGCTCGACGAAGGTCATGTGACCACTTTGCTCGAAGATGTGCAGTCGTGACCGCGGGATCAGCTCGGCGATCCGCTCGGACGCGGCGGGGACGCACGTCCGGTCGTAACGCCCGGCCAGAACGAGCACCGGCTGGGTGACGAACGGCAGCGCGTCCTCGACCTCTATCGCTAGCCCGCCACCCTCCAGCGAGCTTGCCCGCAGCACGTCGGGGCTGAACACCGTGTCCTGCAGATGTGCACACACCTCGACGATCCGAGGGTCTCGGGGATCCTTGAAGTGCCAAGGCATCTGGTCGACCATCAGGGTCCGGAAGTCGTCCTGGGTCTGCGCGCTGGCCTCGTCCGCCCATGAACGGGTGACCTGTTCGCGCAGCTCCACCGGTTCGAACGCTGCCAGACCCTCCTCGACGGCGTTCAGGAAGTGGGTGGACGGCACGCCGTTGCTGACGATGGTGGCGACGGCGGCGCCGGGGGAGTCCGCGGCGTGCTGGAGCGCGACAAAGGCGCCGAAGGAGTGCCCGAGAACGGCATAGCGCACGAAGCCGAGGGAGGCGGCGAGGGCACTGACATCACGTGCGTGCTGTTGCAGGGTCCAGGTGGCTGGGTCGGTGCCGCGGGCACTGCGGCCCTGCTCGCGGCCATCGACGAGGACAAGCCGATAGGTCTCGGCCAGCGCATCGAGATGACTGCCGAACACCGCGTGGTCAAGACCTGGTCCACCGTGGAGGACAAGCAGGGGCAAGGCGCCCTCGGGTCCGCGCTCGACGGCATACAGCTCGGTGTCGTCCACGCGGATCAGTCGGCCGGCCGGGATGTCGGACATGAGGTCAAGTCACCTTGGCCCGGGCGTTGACGAATGCCTCGACACAGCGGCGTACGTCGTCCTGGGTGTGGGCCGCCGACAGCTGCACCCGAATGCGCGCTTTGCCCTGGGGCACAACGGGATACGAGAAGGCGATGACATAGATGCCGTCGGCCAGCATGGCGTCGGCGACTGCGGTCGCGGTGCGCGCGCCATCCTCGCCGGGGAACATCACGGGGGTGATCGGGTGTGTTCCGGGCCGGAGGTCGAAGCCGGCTTCTGTCATCAGCGAACGGAACAATGCCGTATTACGGGTCAACGCCTCGCGTCTTTCGCTCGACCTCGCAGCAAGGTCGAGCGCGGCCATCGAGCCGGCGACCACGCTCGGGGCAACGGCATTGGAGAACAGGTAGGGCCGGGAGCGTTGGCGCAGGAGGTCGACGATCTCCTGGTGCGCGGCCACGTAGCCGCCGGACGCCCCTCCCAGGGCCTTTCCCAGCGTGCCGGTGATGATGTCGACACGGTCGATCACGTCATACAGCTCGGGAGTCCCGCGGCCGCCCTTACCAACAAAGCCGACCGCGTGGGAGTCGTCCACCATGACCAAGGCGTCGTACTGGTCGGCAAGGTCGCAGATCCGGTCCAGCGGTGCGAATGACCCATCCATCGAGAAGACGCCGTCGGTGACGATGACCCGCCGGCGAGCACCGGCCGCCGAGGTCAGCTGAGCCTCCAGATCGCCCATGTCCGCATTCCTGTAACGCATCCGCTGGGCCCTGGACAGGCGGATGCCGTCAATGAGTGAGGCGTGGTTGAGCTCGTCGGAGATGACGGCGTCCTCGGCACCGAAGAGCGTCTCGAAGACGCCTCCGTTGGCGTCAAAGCACGAGGAGAAGAGAATTGCCGCCTCGGTGCCAAGGAAGGCCGAGAGCTTGGCCTCGAGCTGGGTGTGCAGGATCTGCGTGCCGCAGATGAAGCGGACACTGGCCATGCCAAAGCCCCACTCCTGCAACGCGTCTGATGCGGCAGCAACAACCGTCGGGTGGTTGGCCAGGCCAAGATAGTTGTTGGCACAGAAGTTCAGGGCCTCGACCTTGGTGGTCGTGATGTGGGCCGACTGAGGGGATGTGAGCTCGCGCTCGCTCTTGTACAGCCCAGCCGCCCTGATCTCTTCGAGTGTCGTTGCCAGCTGCTCCTTGAACGCTCCGTACATGAGAAGTCTCTCTTCGCCGGTTGGGGTGAGTCTTCGGGTTGGCGGGAGGGTCAGCTCCAGTCCAGGACGACCTTGCCGCACTGGCCGGACCGCGCCGCGGCAAAGGCATCCCTCCACCGCTCGGCCGTGAAGCGGTGGGTGATGACCGACCGAACGGCGTCGTGCAGCGCCGGCGACGTGGCCAGCATGGCGCTCATGGCATACCACGTGTCGTACATCTCGCGGCCGTAGATGCCCTTGATGGTGATCATGTGAGTGATGACCTTGCCCCAGTCGATGGGGTACGAGTCCTTGGGCAGCCCCAGCATCGCCACGCGGGCACCATGGTTGAGGTTGGTGAGCATCTCGGCCATGGCCAACGGGCTGCCGGACATCTCCAGCCCGATGTCGAACCCCTCACGCATGCCGAGCTCGCGCTGAGCCTCAGCGAGCGTGGTGCGCGAGACGTTGACGGTCAGGTCGGCGCCGGCACCCTTGGCGAGCTCGAGGCGGTAGTCGGAGATGTCGGTCACCACGACGAAGCGCGCTCCCACGTGCCTGGCGATGGCGGCCGCCATGATCCCGATCGGGCCGGCGCCGGTGACCACGACGTCCTCACCGGCCAGCGGGAAGGACAAGGTCGTGTGGACAGCGTTGCCCAGCGGGTCGAACATCGCGCCCACATCAGGGTCCATGTCGTCGGGCTGCACCCAGACGTTCCCCGCAGGGATCACCACGTAGTCGGCGAACGCACCGTCTCTGTTGACGCCGACGCTCGACGTCCGGATGCACACATGACGCCGCCCGGCTCGACAGTTGCGGCAGGTGCCGCAGACCACATGCCCCTCGCCGGAAGCCTTCTGGCCGACCTTCACCGAGGTGACGTCCTGGCCGATCTCGGCAACCTCGCCGAAGAACTCATGGCCGATAACCAGCGGCGGCTTGATCACGGATGCGGCCCAGTCATCCCACTGCTCGAGGTGCAGGTCGGTGCCACACAGACCTGCCCGCTGGACGCGGATCTTCACGTCATCGGGACCGACTGCCGGTTCTGGGCGCTCCATCAGCTCAAGTCCGGGACCTGCCGTGTGCTTC
>DASVHT010000217.1:0-4951 GCA_036382455.1 Dermatophilaceae bacterium | reverse complement strand
GAGCAGGAGACGATCGGATCCCAGACCGCGGCGCTGCGCGCCCACGCCGAGCAACTGGGTCTGGACGTGCCTGAGCAGTGGATGTTCTGCGACGACGGCCATTCCGGGGCGAGCCTGGTCCGCCCGGCGCTGGAGCGGCTTCGGGACCTGGTCTGCCAGGTCCCGGTCGACGTACTGTTGGTGTACTCCCCGGACCGGCTGGCCCGCAAGTACGCCTATCAGGCGCTGCTCATCGAGGAGTTCGCCAGGGCCGGCACGGCGGTGGTGTTCGTCAGGGGCCCGCGTTCGGACAGCCCGGAAGACGCCCTGCTGGTGCAGTTCCAGGGGATGATCGCGGAGTACGAGCGGGCCCAGATCCTGGAACGGACCCGCCGCGGCAAGACCCACCGGGCCAGGGCGGGAACAGGGTCTTCGTCAGCACTCTCGTGCTGACGCCGTTGCTGGTGCCGGCAGACTTCGGCGTGGTTGCCGCCGGCCTGACCGTCATTGCCTACCTGGAGGTCACGCTCGACCTCGGGATGAGCGCGGCGGTCGTTTATCAACAGGAACGGGGCCAGTCACGCAGTGTTGCCGTGGCATTCACAACGAACCTCACGCTCTGTACCGTTCTGGCGGCACTAAACTTCCTGGCCGCGCCGGCTGTTGCGTCGTTCTTTCGAGTTCCGGACAGCCCTACGATCTTTCGCGCCTTGTCGATATACATTCTGATGCGCGGAGTGGGGGCGCTCCAGACACTCCAGACAGCGCTGCTGCAACGAGACCTTCGCTTCCGGGAGAAAGCCGCAGCCGACGTCACCCGCGCCCTAGTCCGCGGTGGGTTGGGAGTCGTGCTGGCCCGGCCCTCGGCGGCCTACAAGCCTGGGCGCTGATCTGGGCTCTGATCGTCGCCGAAGCAGCCGGCACCGCTGTCGCCTGGCGGCAGACCCGCTTTCGCCCCGGCTGGCCTTCGACCGGGCCACCGCTGTTCCGATGCTGCGATTCGGCGCTCCGGTGGCAGCGCTGCAACTGCTTGCCGAGCTGGCCGGCAACTCTGACTACCTCGTGGTAGGACACAAACTCGGCTCGGAGGCCCTTGGGTTCTACTCGATCGCCTACCGGCTGCCCGAGCTGCTTCTGAGCAACGTGTACTGGATCTTCTCCTCGGTCGCCTTTCCGATCTTTTCCAAAGCCCGTACCGCAGGTGGGGCCGCCTTTCGCGGCTCCATGCTCAAGGCATTGCGTCTGATCACCATGTTCGGCTTTCCGGTAGGTGTGGGCTTGGCCTTGGTTTGGTTTCCCGCGACGCCGTATTGGTGCTGTTCGGCGAGTCGGCGAGAGCTGGACCCAAGCCAGCACCCCGATGGCCTTAATCTCGTTGGCGATCGGCACAGGCTCGGTCGGCTACGCCAGCGGTGACATCTTCAAGGCAGCCGGCAGGCCCGGATTGCTCCTCTGGATCAATGGGATCAGTACGGTAATCATGCTGGCCGGATTCATCTTCGCGGCGCCTTACGTGATCACGGCCGTCGCCTTGGTGCATCTGTGTCTTAACCTGGTGTACGCAGTCGTTCGGCTGGCCTTGGCCAACCGGTTCACCGGCACGACCATGCCTGATGCGGTGACGGCAATGCGGCCGGCCTTGACAATCTCCGTCGGCATCGCCCTGTTCGGGCTGCCCGTGCGCCTGCTGGTTCCGAGCGGACAGTTGGCCTTGTCGGCCATTATTGCGGCTGGAGTCGCCGATGCCGGAGTCGGACTCATCGCATCCGGGCACGGCACCGTGGCTGAGTTGCGCGAGATCGCTGGTGACTTGGCTAGATCCCGGCGGTGAATTAGCAGGGGTGGATCAAAGCATGATGCCTTGCCGCAAACACGCTGCGTGATTCTGTCCTCTACCCTCCGGCTGGCCGGCTGCGGGTACGCAACTGTCCAGTCCGAAGTGTCGCGACGGCTCTCGTCAGCTACCAGTGCCACGCAGCACGGCGCCCGCCGTACGAGCCATGATCTTAATGTCAGCCCAGAGCGACCAGTGCTCGATGTAGTAGTTGTCCAGGCGGGCCCGGTCCTCGATCGAAGTGTTACCGCGAAGTCCGTGCACCTGGGACATGCCAGTCAAGCCGGAGGGCACTCGATGCCGCGCAAGGTATGCCGGGAACTCGCTGGTGAACTGCTCGACGAAGTGCGGTCGTTCCGGACGCGGGCCGACAATGCTCATCTGTCCGCGCAGCACGTTCAACAACTGGGGCAGTTCGTCCAGCGACGTCTTGCGGAGCAATCGCCCCACTGGCCTAAGTCGGTCATCGAGTGCGATCGACCACCTCGTCGCTGACTCATCCTGGGTAGCCGGCCTCAGCGATCGGAACTTCAGGAGCATGAAGGGCTTCCCGTCAAGCCCGACGCGCTCTTGCCGGAAGAGCACTCCAGGCCCTGACTCCAGCCGGACAGCGAGGCCGCAGACCACCAGCACCGGCGCCAGCACCACCAGCGACGCTAAGGCTAAGGCAACGTCGAACAGCCGCTTAAGTCGCCATGAGAAGGTGCGGAACGTCGCCCGCTTCATCCGAACGAGCGGTACGCCCCAAACATGGTCCAAGTCGCGCAGAGCCGAACCAAGCTCAAACAACCTAGGCACGAAGAAAATCTCGCAGTCTAGTCGGTCGCACGTCCGGATGACGTCGACCATCGCCGATTCTCGGATGTTACTGAAGGCGACAATGACGTCCTGGACACCATGCCTCTGAATCGCGGCAGCAAGATCCGCTGGCTTACCGATGACTGGTACGTCGCAGTCGCTCGGCCGCAGCAGTGGGTGCTCGTCGAGGAAGCCGACTGGCCGAAGGCCGTACTGCCGATGCTGCGCAAGAAAGTCAGCTACCTGGCCGCCGACCCGACCAGCACCCAAAATGAGGGTGGGATGCGACACGAGGCGGCGGGCCCGGGCTTGATGTACCAAGCTGTAGAGCCCCGCTCGACCAATCACCACAGCGACGGCGAAGAAGGCCGAACACCGGAGCATCTCGCTGACATACAAGTGCGATGCCAACGCTCCTAGCCAGGTGACCACCGCGGCCGCAGCGAACGCACGGCCCAGAAGACTGGGAAGGTCGTCGAGTGCGGAAAGGGTCAAGCGCGATCGGAAGAGCCCACCAGTGGAGTAGAACAGCAAGATGACCGGCAGCAAGGTCCACAGCGTGATTGACGTCGCTTTGACAGCGGTGACCGCCACCAGAAAGGCGAAGCAGTCTGCGGCGACGAGGTAAGGCGTGATTCCGTAGCGAACAAGAGGGCTCATCCATCGCTGCCAGCCTGCCGAGGCAACGTCAGCCACCTGCTCCGCGTCGGCGACCACGTCTCGCATATGCCGTGCCGCTGCCATTAAGCGTCTCCTTGGCCCTTCTCGTGCGTACTGGGATCATAAGAGCTCGTCGCTCACGGTTAGATACACGAGTCAGTGACCACGTGCCTGCCAACCGAGAGTGGACTCGCCCTGCCTGACGGGGGACCTCCAGCAGACTGCCCGCAGAACTGAACTCAAGTTGGAGGCTGCCACTGTGCTCAAAAGCTCCCGCCCAATGAATGTTCCCCGGACGCCTGATCGCATCGAGACATGATGTCAACTGCCGCCTTCGTCCGAGGTGGGCACAAGACGCTACGGAGAGCCTAGGTACAGTTCGACTGTACCGCAGTCACCTACAGTTATGATCCCCGGCGAAGGTAGTACCAGATCGTGACAACAGTGTGACTCTGCGGCAGGTCAAGTCCGCTGTATTCCTGGAGGAGCGGGGCGGGTTAGGCACTCCGGCTCCCGTCGGTCTGGACCACTACCGGTGCCGTTCCAGGCAAGGCGGAGCAGCTCTAACCCCCAGCTGGAAGCCAGGCAGACCAACATCTGCGTCACTTTCGGGCGCGCTTGGCGACTCGATCTCGAGCCCCGCCAACGACGGCAACACCATCCTTCCCGGCCGGTCGGCCACCGGTACGACGTCGGGCACCACGACGCAATAGCAGCCGGCCGCTTCCCCCGCCGCGAGCCCGGTCGGCGAGTCCTCGAAGACGACGCACGCACTGGGCTCGATGCCCAGCCGACGAGCCGCGGTCAGGTACGGCTCCGGGTGCGGCTTGCCGTGCTCGACCTCGTCGCCGGCCACCGTGGTGGCGAACCAGTGCCCCCCGATCGTCTCCAGCGCCGCGTCCACCAGCACCCGGTACGACGAGGAGACCAGCGCCAGCGGCACGCCGCGCGCCGACAGAGCACTCAGCAGCTCGCGGGCGCCCGGCTGCCACGGCAGGTCGGCGCGAAACAGGTCAACCATTCGGGCCAGCAGCCGGCTCTGGACCACCGCCGGACCGATGGACGAGCCGGCAATGCGCACCAGTTCGCGACAGGACACCTCGATCGGGCGACCCAGGCAGGCGGCTTTGACGCCCGCGTTCCACGGGCCGCCGAGCCAGGTCATAATCCCGGCCTCGGCGACCGACCAGACCGGCTCGGAGTCCACCAGCAGGCCGTCGAGGTCGAACAGGGCGGCGCGCACGGTCAGCCGGCCCACCGGCAGGGGGCCGCCGACCGATGGCTGGACGGTCGTCACGTGGCGTTGAAGTACTTGGCCTCGGGGTGGTGCACGATCACCGCCGAGGTGGACTGCTCTGGATGCAGCTGGAACCCCTCCGACAGCTGCACCCCGATCCGCTCCGGTCGCAGCAGCCCCACCACCTGCACCTGGTCCTCCAGGTTCGGGCAGGCCGGATAGCCGAAGGAGTAGCGGGACCCGCGATAGCCCTGCCGGAACACCGCGTCCAGGTCCGCCGCGTCGTCCGCGGCCACCGCGAGCTCCTCGCGGACCCGCTTGTGCCAGTACTCGGCCAGCGCCTCGGTGAGCTGCACCGACAGCCCGTGTAACTCCAGGTAGTCCCGGTAGGCGTTGCGGGCGAACAGGTCCGCGGTCACCTCGCTGATCCGCGCCCCCATCGT
>DASVHT010000216.1:0-1919 GCA_036382455.1 Dermatophilaceae bacterium | reverse complement strand
CCCCACCGGGCGGTAGGGTCATGAGCACGAGTTGGAGATGCTGACCGGTGTAGAGCACGCGGCGGAAGTCCGCGTTGCCCTCGGTGAGCCGCCCGATGTCGTCAACGAAGCCCTTCATGCTGTCCGCCGTCTCCTTCCTATGTGACCCAGGGGCGTGGTGCGGGAAGCGCCAACGTGCCGTCGATTGTCACCGGTCGAGCCTACACGGGGCTCGTGGTCTGCCCCAGTGCCGGACCGCTCCGTCGGCACGGAACCAGGGGGCTCGACTGGGGGACGTGTACCCCCTCGTCTCCGCTCCGTGCTCGACGCATGTGCGGACCCTATTCTCGCCTGACCGACTCACGAAGCCTCGGCTGTCACCTTCCCCAAAGCCGGTAACGTGAAGGCCCCTCTGCGGCTTGTCTACGCGATCTCCGAGGCCCGGTAAACGTGGCTCGGCGCGTTCGTGACCGGGATCAGCAGGATTGGTGACGGTTGTGTCGGCGCAAATCCTCTCGCCCAGACCATGAACAGGCGTTCTAAGCCTGACCCCGTTCGCGGGCCGATCCCAACCTACGCGCGGATAAGGCCGCGCCATTCCGGCGAATCACCGGTTGGTGCCCACCTTGGCGTTTGGCCGTCGGGCTGTTGCCAGTCCATGAGGCGCCGCCAGGGGCGCGTGCTGCACAAGGCGTTGTGCCTGCCGCGGTTGGACTGTCGGGCGTGCTCGAGGCAGCGGCTGCCTGCGCGGCTGGTGACGACACCACAGACTGTGCACAGCTTCATCAGCAAGAAGGGTGGTCGATGCGGCTCCCGCCGACCATTCGCCTGCGGTTCTACACCACCGGGACCAAGGCGAGACTGCCCATCACGCTCACGCGATGGTGACCGGCAGACTAGAGTTGGGGCACATGAGAGCAGCTCCGCCACCATTCAGCGACACCGAATTCGTCGTCGCCTTCCCGGAAATGCAGATAGTGTGCCGAGCTTGGCTGGGGGTCGTTCAATGTCGCGTATCGTGTCGTAACACGGGGCGGTCAACGACAGGCGGCGAGTGCAGCTGCCTACTGCCCGGATACCAGCCGACGAAGGGAGAATTCCCAGCCGATGGCGCCGAGGGAGGTAGCGCATGACCGCTGAAAAGGATGAGGCCATCGAGCCGGAGCGCAATGCGCCCGAGGAGCCAGACGTGCATCGGGGCCGGCCGAAGGACCCAGGGGCACGGGCGCTCGCGAAGAAGAACCCGCTCCGACGTGGTCTGGGGATCCTCGGGCCGGGACTGATCAGCGGCGCGGCCGACGACGATCCGAGTGGCATCGGGACCTATGCCCAGGCGGGCGCCGCGTTCGGCTTTGCGACGCTCTGGCTCACGGTCCTCACGCTGCCCTTCATGATCGCCGTGCAGTTCCTCTGCGCGCGGATCGCGCTGGTCTCGGGTCGTGGCCTGGCGGGCACGATCCGGCGTCATTACCCCCGCCCGCTGCTCTATGGGGCCGTCGTCGGGTTGTTGGTCGTGAACGTGATCACGGCCGGGGCCGACATCGGTGCGATGGCGGGGGCCGTCGGTCTGTTTGCTCCGATCTGGTCCCCGGTCCTCATCGTCGGGATCACCGCCGCCGTGCTCATGCTCCAGGTCGTCGCGCGCTATGACCAGATCGCCCGGGTCTTCAAGTGGCTGGCCCTGACGCTGCTCGCCTACGTGGTGGCGGCCGTGCTCGCTCATCCCGATGCCGCGGCTGTCCTGCGCGGCAGTTTGCTCCCGACGATCAGCTTCGACCCCGCGTACATCGGCATCGTGGTCGCCGTCCTGGGCACGACGATCAACCCGTACCTCTTCTTCTGGCAGGCCGGGGCTGAGGTGGAGGACCAGGTGGCCAAGGGACGCCACCGGTTGTGGCAGCGCCAAGGAGCCACCGACACGGAGCTGCGCTACCGCGCCT
>DASVHT010000215.1:0-3241 GCA_036382455.1 Dermatophilaceae bacterium | reverse complement strand
GGGTGCCGCTGCGCTCCTCGGGTTCACGCCCGGTGAGCTTCTTGACGCCACGATCGATGGGCTCGCGGCCGGCGACAGCGGCGCTGTATTCCGTCAGATCGACAAGGTCATCGAGACGGGCCACGACCCGAGACGCTTCGTCGAGGACCTGCTCGAACGCCTGCGCGACCTCATCGTCGTTGCCGCCGTGCCGGACGGCGCATCGTCAATCCTGCGCGGCATCCCGGAGGACCAGCTCGAGCGGATTCGCCAACAGTCAGCGGCACTTGGGCCAGGCGCCCTCTCCCGCTCGGCGGACATCGTCAACGCCGGCCTGACCGAGATGACCGGTGCAACCGCGCCACGGCTTCAGCTCGAGCTGATCTGCGCCCGGGTCCTGTTGCCCGGCGCCTCGGGTGAGAACGGGTACGCCGCACGGCTCGATCGCCTCGAACGCCGACTCGAGATCGGTGGCGCCCCCGCGACAGTTGTTCCTCGATCTGCCCCCGACGTCGGGCCCACCTCAGCGCCTCCCATCGGTTCGTCCGCCACGACGACCGAGCGCAGGCCTGATGCTAAGGCGATATCCGCTCTCCCGGACCCAGCTTCAACAGCGCCGGTCCGTGCCGCGAGTGCTCGGGCGACCGAGCCAGGGCTCGCCGGCGGGGATGTCCAGCCAGCTGACGTCGAGCCACTATCGGTCGATGAGCCTCGGCCCGCGCCGATACCCGGCGGCATCGATACGGCCGCGATCCGGCGGTCCTGGCCCGACGTCCTGGCCAAGATCTTCTCCATCCGGCGCACCACCTGGACGTTCCTGTCGGAGCACACCCAGGTCCTGGACTACGACGGCAAGCGTCTCCTGCTCGGGATCCAGACCGAGGGGCTGGCCACGACGTTCAGACGGGGGCAGCATGCTGAGCTCGTGCGCCAGGCGCTGAGCGAGGTGTTGGGGGTCGATGCCGTCGTCGAGGGCATCTCAACCCCGCAGTCGGTCCGGCCGGCTCCGGTCGCTCCCGACCCGGCTCGCGGCGCGCCACAGGCCGAGGCTTCGCCCGAGGATGGTGCACCGGGAGCCGGGTCATCTGCTGCACCGCACCGATCCTCCACGCCGAGGCAGCGAGCGAGGGCAGTAGTGGAGCAGGAGGCGAGCGCGCGGCATACCGGCTTCTCGTCATCGCTCGCCGACGACAGCCTGGTCAGCCCTGACGACGAAGACATCGAGGAGGCAGAAGCAGTGGGACAACCGGTCATCGCGCGCGTCCTGGGTGGCACCGTGATCGGTGAGCTCGACCAGTAGGGCGGCTGGCCCTGGTTGCGGGGCGTCTGCGGATCCGGTGTCCTCCTGAGGGCATAGGCTCATCGATGTGTATGAAGGCGTGGTCCAGGACCTCATCGACGAGCTCGGCAGGCTGCCCGGCGTCGGCCCCAAGAGCGCGCAACGCATTGCATTCCATCTGCTGCAGGCGGATGCCGTCGACGTGAAGCGACTCGTCAATGCGCTCGTGGAGGTCAAGGACAAGGTCCGCTTCTGCAGCATCTGCGGCAACGTCGCCGAGGCCGAGCAGTGCCGCATCTGCCTTGACCCTCGTCGCGACCTGACGTGCATCTGCGTCGTCGAGGAGCCCAAGGACGTTGTGGCGGTGGAGCGGACCCGCGAGTTCCGTGGGCGATACCACGTGCTCGGGGGCGCCATCAGCCCGATCGACGGCATTGGGCCGGACGACCTGCGGATCAAGGAGCTGTTGACCCGGCTCGCCGATGGCGACGTGAGCGAGGTCATCATCGCGACCGACCCCAACCTGGAGGGCGAGGCGACGGCCACCTACCTGGCCCGGCTGCTGCGCCCGATAGGGCTGAAGGTCACGCGGCTGGCGTCCGGGCTGCCGGTCGGAGGAGACTTGGAGTATGCCGATGAGGTCACCCTCGGTCGGGCCTTCGAGGGCAGGAGACTGATCGATGTCTGATGAGCTGACCATGCTGGGGGAGGAGTCCGCCCGCGACGCCCGCGCCTACCTGTCCACCCTCACCGAGGTCGCCTCGGGTGCCGAGCCCGACACCGCGATCCCTCTGCTACTGCTTGCGGTCTCGCAGGTTCTCGTGGCGGGTGCCCGCCTTGGCGCCATCGTCGACGTGGTGCCCGATGAGCGGTTCGAGGCCGATCCCGGTCCGGACGCCGACGTCGACCCCGTGCGTCAGGGGCTGGTCAACCTGTTCGAGGGTCTGGACGACTATGTCCACGTCGTCGACCCGCTTGTCGGCGTTGCCGTGGCCAAGGGCTCCTTGTCGAACGACCTTGCCGAGGTGGCCGCCGCGTTGGCCCACGGCCTGCAGCATTACGAGAGCGGACGGGTCAGCGAGGCCTTGTGGTGGTGGCAGTTCAGCTACCTGTCGTCCTGGGGTGACAGCGCGGTGCGTGCCCTGCAGGTCCTGCAGGCCGTCCTGGGTCACATCCGGCTCGACGCCGACGACGACACCGTCGCCGAGGCAGAGTTCGACGCTCTCCACCACTGACCTCCCACTCAGCTCGACCGAACACCGCGCCAGGCACCGTTTGGGGGTCTGGTGAGGTCAAGAACGGTGCCCAAGCGGTGTCCGGCGGGAACGCGGAGGTCGGTTGGGTTCGGTGGCAGCGCGGGGTTCAGGCGATCCTGGTGCCGCGGGGGAGTCTGCGGATCGGGGTCCGCAACCGGCGCACCGCCAGCAATGAAGACCCGGCTCCGATAAGACCGAGGAAGACGAAGCCGTAGGGCCAGACCGCCGGCACGCCGTTCAGCCGTTGGCGCTGCAGCTGATTCGGTGCCCCGTTGTCGCCGCCGTTGGGTTGTTGCGACAGTGAGGCAACGGAGAGCTCTGGCCAGCACTCGTTGAGGGAGTCTGCCGTGGTGCCCATGCGAGCCGTTCTGGTGCCGTCGCTGATCATCTGCAGTGGCTCAAAGCCGAGGTAGGGCAACGGTTTGCGTGAGGGCGCAGCATCTGCGACGACCACGAAAGGGTTGAGCGCCAGCAGCCACCAGGTGCGCTCGGTGTGCATGATCGACTGCGCCCGGTTGACGTACACGCAGTCGGCCGCAGTCGGCTCGACGTTGGCGTTCCCATCGGGGTTGGCCGGCTGGTGCTGCTGGAACCAGGTGTCGGGCAGGACCTTGACGCGAACGCTCGCCTGGGTCGACATGATCGGGATCGAGAGCAGGAAGGCGATGACCGTGCCGAAAGTGAGGGCGGCCACGGTCAGGTACGTCAGCACGGCTGATGAGATCGT
>DASVHT010000214.1:0-4642 GCA_036382455.1 Dermatophilaceae bacterium | reverse complement strand
CGGCGAGGGTGCCGCGCGGCATCGACCTGACCAAGGGCGTGGCGATCACCTCCTCGTTCCATGTCGACGCCGAGACGCATGTCGAGAACGTGCGGTATGGCAAGGGGTCCAACGCGATGGGGCTGCTCGCCACGATCCTTGTGGAGGGCGGAGGGCCAGTGCCACGGCCGCTGCGCTTTCTTGCCGAAGCAGCCAGGCACCCGGTCAACTTCCTGCGCTCGACCTCGGTCCGGCGTTGGAGTGAGCGCACCATCATCGGCCTGGTCATGCAGTCCCGCGACAACTCCCTCACGGTGTCGGCCAAGCCACGCCTCGGCGGCCGGGTCGGTCTCACCTCCAGACAAGGGCACGGCGAGCCCAACCCCACGTGGATCCCCCTCGGGCACAAGGCCCTCCATCAGCTGGCCATCCGGCTGCAGGAGCGCACCGGTGGCGTCCGGGCCCTGCCGGGCGGCTCCCTCGGCGAGATCGTGGACATCCCGCTGACGGCGCACTTCCTCGGCGGCGCCGTCATCAGTGACGACCCGGCCAAGGGCGTGGTGGACCCCTGGCACCGGGTCTGGGGCTATCCTGGGCTGCACATCGTCGATGGTGCTGCGGTTTCGGCCAACCTCGGGGTCAACCCGTCGCTCACCATCACGGCTCAGGCCGAGCGGGCTATGTCGTTCTGGCCGAACCGTGGCGGCGAGGATCCGCGCCCGTCGCAGGGCACGGCATACCAACGTGTGGCCGCGGTCAGCCCGATTCCGTAGGGGCGGGCTCGTCCCGCCACGAGCGCCAGAGCGCCGCGTAGGCACCGTTCGCGGCAACGAGCTGATCGTGGGTGCCGATCTCGCTGATGTTGCCGTCCTCGACCACGGCGACCCGGTCTGCGTCGTGGGCCGTGTGCAGGCGGTGGGCGATCGCGACCACGGTTCGACCCTGCACCACGGCAGCCAGCGACCGCTCGAGGTGACGCGCGGCGCGGGGGTCCAGCAACGACGTGGCCTCGTCCAGCACGAGCGTGTGGGGGTCGGCCAGCACGAGTCGGGCCAGCGCAAGCTGCTGTGACTGGGCCTCGGTCAGGACGTGTCCTCCGCTGCCAACCGTGGTCGCCAGGCCCTGGGGTAGCTCACTGGCCCAGCCGTAGGCGTCGACCGCGCGCAGTGCCGACCACAGGTCGTCGGCCGTGGCGGCGGGGCGCGCAAGCAACAGGTTGTCGGCAAGGGTCCCCACGAACACATGATGCTCCTGCGTGACCAGCGCCACCTCGCCGCGCAGCTGCTCGAGCTCGAGATCCACCAGACGAACGCCCCCGATCTCGACCCGGCCCGATCTCGGACCGTCGATGCCGGCGAGCAGCCGCCCTAGCGTTGACTTTCCGGCACCGGAGGGACCGACGATGGCCAGACGCTCGCCGGGCTTCAGGTCCATCGACACGCCGTTGAGGACGTCGCGGCCGACGCGATAGGAGTACCGCACGTCCTGGACCCCGATGTCACGGCCCTCTGGCGACTCACCCGTGGGGCTGCGGTCCGGCGGCACGTCGGCGATCCCGATGACCCGGGCGAGCGACGTTGCCCCCACCTGGATCTCGTCGAGCCAGCTCAGCAGGTCGTCCAGTGGGCCGGCCATCTGCTGGACGTAGAGGACCACGGCCGTGACGGTGCCGATCGTCGTGTGACCACCCGCGACCAGCCAGCCGCCCCACAACAGCGTGGCCGCGACGGGCAGCAGGTAGGCGAACTCGACCTGCGGGAACCAGATCATCCGCAGCCGCAGGGTGTAGATCTCGGCGTCGAAACAGTTGCTGATGGCCTCGTTGATGCGCTGCCGGCGCCGTGACCGCAGCCCGAGCGCGTCCACCGTGCGGGCACCGTCGACGGTCTCGGTGATGACACCGTTGGCCACGGCATACGTCGCGCGCTCGCGCAGGTAGCCCGCTGGAGCCAGCCGCAGATACCACCGCGTCGAGAACCACATGATCGGCACCCCGATGACGATCGGGACGGCCACCAGCGGTCCGGCCACGAGCGCCGCCACCACCGTGAGCACTGTTGTCACCACAGCGACGAACAGCGAAGGGATGCCGAATCGCACGACCTGGGACAGGGCCTCGACGTCGTTGGTCGTGCGCGCCAGCAGATCGCCGGTTCCGGCTCGCTCGACTGTTGACAGGGGCAGACCGATGACCCGCGAGATGAACTGCTCGCGCAGCTCGGCGAACACACTCTCGCCCATGACGAAGGACGCACGCCGCGCCGCCCACATGAGCGCCGTCTGGATCAGGACCGACGCGGCCAGCCAGATGGCCAAGGTGTCGATGTGTGAACGCGTGGTGCCGTGGGTGACGCCGTCGACGAGCTCACCGACCAGCCGTGGAGCCACCAGCGCGGCCAGGGCGGCAAGGGCATGCAGCCCGATCACCGTGAGCATCGTTGCCCGATGCTCGCGAAGCAGCCCCCGCGCGTGCAGGCGCACCGACGCCATGTCGGCGATAGGGAGCACCCGGGTGACCGGCTCAGTCGTCAGTGCCATCAGGGCGCCTCCCCCCGGACGACGGTGTCCTTGTATGCCGTACTGGTCGCCATCAGCTCCCTGTGCGTGCCCTGCGCCACGGCCTTGCCATCGGTCAGCAGGATCACGGCGTCGGCATGGTCGAGCAGCAGCGGGCTCGCAGTCATCACGACGGTGGTGCGCCCGGCGCGTGCATCTGCCAGGCGAGCGGCGATGCGGGCCTCGGTGTGGGCGTCGACCGAGCTGGTCGGCTCGACCAGGACCAGCGTCTCGGCCTCGGTCAGCAGTGCGCGAGTGAGAGCGAGCCGCTGGCGCTGACCACCTGAGAAGGACCGGCCGCGCTCCTCGACGTCGCTGTCGAGCCCGCAGGGGAGCGCCTCCAAGACGTCCTCACCACCAGCAACCGAGAGAGCCGTCAGGATCGCGGCATCGTCATGGCGGCCGTGCGGGTCCAGCTCTTCCCGGAGCGAACCGGTGAACAGACGTGGGTCGATCTCGCTGACGACGATGCGTCGACGCACAGTGGCCAGCGGCAGGTCGGCGATGGCCACGCCGTCCATGTGCACGGCGGTGCGGGTCCGTCCGAAACGGCCGAGACGGTCGGCCAGGGCGCTGGACTCCTCGGGTCGCGCCGAGACGATGGCAGTCAGCTCGCCGGGCCTGATGATGACGTTGCTGGCAGGGTCGGTCAGTGGCACGCCGGGTGCGGGTTCGGCTGGGTGGTCGATGTTGTTGGCGTGGGCGTCAGTCACGTTCGCCTCGTCCTTCGTGTCCGGGTCGGTGGACAACACCCTGATGATCTTGCGAGCCGCGATATGGGCCCGGGTGGCGCGATCGGCGAACTCGGTCGCGGTGCGCAGCGGCATGACGAGGAACGCGGCGTACCCGTAGAACTGGACGAGGTCGCCCGGGGTGATGGTCCCCGCAAGAGCGAACCGTGCGCCGAGCCAGGTGACGAGGACCACGAACACGCCCGGGAGGAGCACCTGGGCGGCATCGAGGCCGGCCTGCACGCCAGCCACATGCACCCCGACCATGCGGACGCGCTGAGACTGTTCCTGGTAGCGACGCAGGAACGCCTGTTCGCCACCGATGCCCCGTAGCACGCGCAGGCCGGCGACCGTGTCGGCGCCGAGGGTGGTGAGCCTGCCCGACTGTTCGCGCTGCTCCGCCTGGCGCTTCTGCAGGGGTCGCAGGATGAGCGACAGGGACGAGACCAGGACGGGGACGCCGATCAGGACCACGAGACCCAACGGCCGGGACTTGCTCAGCAGGATGACGGCGACGACGACGTAGCTTACGATCGCGCCGGCGAAACGCGCGGACACGTCATACAAACCACCCAGGCGCATGGAGTCGGAGGCGACCGTCGCGACGACCTCGCCCGTGGGCATCCGGCGGGGCAGTGCCTCGCCGGTGTCAGCCGCCTTGTAGCCGATCAGCTGCATACAGCGGAAGGAGGCACGAAGCCAGTTCTCGACGGCGAAGCGGTGGCGCATCGTGCCGGCGAGCGCACTGATGGCGCCGAGTGCGACCAGCACTGTGCCCCAGATCAGCAGCACGTGAGGGTTGTTGGCGATGATGCCGAGGTCGATCGCCTGACCGACGGCTGCGGGGAAGAGTGCCTGGCTGACCATCCAGATGACACCGAAGAAGATGCCGAACAAAAGGGTGCGCCACTGACCGCGAGCCACCCAGCGCAGGAACCTCAGGGGGGTGCGTAGGTCGGGGGTTCCGGGATCCGGATACGGCAGTCTCTGCATTGCACCTCTCACGGTATTGGTGAGGCCAGTGGGATCCAAACTATTAACGGCCGTCGGGCGGGCGGGTGAGCGAGAGCCGACCTTGGTGAAATAGCCTGAGCCGGTGCTACGGACCGCTGTGAAACCCCGATGGCTGGGGCTGTTCGCGGTGGTCCTTGTCGTCATGGTCACCTTCGGGTTGCTCGGGCTCTGGCAGCTCAGCGTCGCCCGCGACAATGGCAGGGCGGAGCAGGCCCTTGCGTCACCGACGCTGCCGGTCGCCGACATCGCCGCGGTCCTCACTCCGCACACTCCCTTTCCCCAGGACGGCAGCGGCCGCCGGATCACCGCGACGGGCCGGTATGACGGGTCGGCGCAGGTGCTCGTGACGCCCCGTCTGCTTC
>DASVHT010000213.1:0-6342 GCA_036382455.1 Dermatophilaceae bacterium | reverse complement strand
GGGTCGGCGGGCACGACGTCCGCGCTCGAGCTCGCGCTCCGGCATCCCGAGCGGGTCGCCGGGCTTGTCCTGCTCTCCTCGAACGCGCCCGGCCCGCACCACGACAAGGACGCGATCCCGCCCTGGCTGGCGCGGCGCCTGATGTGGGCGATCCGCACGTACGCCCCGCACTTCGTCACCGAGCTGAATGGGCGTCCCCCGGGACCTCCCCCTGAGCCGAGCGGACCGCGCTCGGCTGGAGGAGGAGCTGGACGCCATCTTCCCGGTCTCCCGACGTTCCCGAGGTGTGCTCTTCGACGCCTTCACCGGCAACAAGGCGGTCAACGCCACGCCGCTGGAGGAGGTCAGCGCACCGACCCTCGTCATCCACTTCCGCGACGACACCGCGGCGCCGTTCGCCGGTGCCGAGACGTTGGCCCGCCGGATCCTGGACGCGCGGACGGTCTTTCCCGACCGCGGCGGCCACCTCGGGCTAGGTGAGCACCCGGAGGTGGCTCGGGCTATTCGGGACTTCCTCGGCCGGGTGGCGCCTATCCCCATGACGGCGCCCGGGTGGGGGACCCAACGGTCACAACCAATGATCTTGTCTGCGGTCCAGCTGCCGGGTAGGGGACGCCGTGAATCGCTGCCTGCCCGTCGAATCACCGAGCTGCATCCCCGCTCGTGGGTCAACTCCGTAGCCCATGAGTGGGCAGCGCCGGCACCCTGGCGATAGACAAAGTGGAAACTCACAGGAGTGACGTAGCTTCAAAGCGTGAGCTTGCCTGCTGACGACCGGGTTAGCCCGATCACCGCCTCCTCGGTGCCGCTGCCTGCATGGGTCAGGACGTCGCTGAGCCTTCAGGAGGGGCGCGACCCACTCGGGCTCCAAACGACGACGCAGGACCGGCTGATGCCGCTGCTGCTCCCAGGCGTCCTCGAGCTGTCCCGAAGAGCGCGCTACTTCTCCTTCCACGCTTTCCTGCTCTCCGAGTACCGCGGCCGCGGGAAGCCGGATAGGAAGATCTTGTCCGCGTTCATTAAGCGGGCCGAATGGGATTACGGGCTGGCCGTTCAGCGCTGCCCCAAGTGCCCGTCCTCGCCGATCGGAGCTCGGCGACTCGGCACGCTTGCCCAGGAGTCGGGGCCCTTCCCACGCGGTGAGTCGGTTGAGAGCCCGCTCGGTGGCTACGGCCTGTACTACCGATCTCCACTTATCGCCTTCGGCATCGTGGCTGGCGCCGGCACGCTTCTCGGCGGCGAGCCGACACCGATCGACTTGTTGTACGACACGCAGCGGGCGCGCCAGCTCGCCGATACCTTCGGGGCCGCGGTCGCCGATACCGCCTACTGCCGCGAGCGCTACCTCTGGACGACGAACCCGCTTCCTGTCGACGTCGTCGATGAGTACGCGACAGCTGCCTGCCTGTGTCAGCTGAGAACACGCCCCAAGGAACGCGACGCCGTGCACGCCGCGCTTTTCGCCGCTGATCCGGCGGACGAGTACATCCCCACGTCGAGTCCTGCCACCAACACTGAGGTCACCCTCGCTGGTGCCGGGGCGTCGGCCGCCAGCATGTCTGACGACGACAGCGAGACCCTCGCCGCCACGGCCACCGAGATGGAACCGTCGTCGTGGCAGGTGATCCAACGGCGGCGGAGCGTCGGGCATTACCTGACGCTGCTCGAGGTCGACCCGAAGGTCACCGCATCGGAGAACGCCTACCGGGAGGCCCTGTGGGCGCCACCGCCTCCACGTTCGGCCGAGCATGCCGTGGTTGCTGGGCAGTGGTCGGCTTTGATCGCCAAAGACGTGTGGCAGGAAGCGCTTTGCTCCATCTGGTCGCAGTTCTGCCGAGACGGACTGAATCGCACTCACACGCTGGAGCGTGGCCTCGGCTGGCAGGAGGTCCATGAGCTTGCGTACTCGCTGTTGCATGGTCCGCCAGCGTTAGCACCGCACCTCCGCACGCCCGAGTTGGTGGCCGAAATTGCCGCCGGCACGGCGACGCTGCCGTCCGGCACGACACGGGTCGCCGTGTCGGGCTGCAGCCTGGAGAAGTTGTCCGGCATGACCAAAGAGCTCGACACCGCCGCCTCCGGACTGTTCGTGTTGCTCGAGCTGGCACGGCGGATGGCGCAGCGTTCAGGCGCCGGGTGGGAGCGGGCGTGCCGCATCGAATCCGGATGGCAGCCATCTGTCGCCACGGTCGCAACCGCATTGGGCGCTCACCTGGATACGCAGCCGACCGTGGCCGACACGATGTGGTGGGTTGTGGCACGGTTCGTCTTGCCAGTACACGAACGCATCGCGTATTCGAAACTGCCCGAGTTCACTTTCCGGTTCCGCTGGGAGGACGGGCTACTGCGGTTCTACGACCTTGGTGTGGGGCGGTTTCCGCTCGCCGCCATCCGCAAGGAGTCGTTCAGCCAGCTCACCCGCGACCTCGACTTTTGGGACGACTCCACTGGTCTGTCCCGCTCCGCCGTGCTGACCGATCGCGGCCGTGCGTTCATCCAGGAAACCCTCACATGAGCGGTGACACGGCGGCAGCGACGATCGGCGTCCAGCCGATCGCCGAGCTCTTCACCGCCCCCACGACCGCGCTGTGGGCCACGACGTACAACCTCGACATAGCACTGGTAAGCGAGTTTTTGCTGAGCCGGCTGGGCGACCCGCCGCTGAATGTCACCGTGCTCGCCGACCATCACCAGCTCACTACCAGCCTCGACCGCATCCCCGCGGAACGCGTTGCCACATTGGCCACTGTGAACCGGCGCTGGCTGCTGCGCGGAGTCCGGGCCGGAACGGCGTTCCACCCGAAGACCTACCTGCAGGTCACCCCCGGGCGCGTGAAGCTGGTCGTCGGGTCCGGCAATCTCAACACCGGCGGCCTCGATAGGGGCCGCGAGGTATTCACTGTCTTCCGGTCGGACACCCCGGCCGGCGACACTGCCATCGCAAGCTGGCGGACGTGGATGCGCCATCTAGTCGGGCGCATCGGTGACGCGACGTTGGCAGATCGCTTCCGCGACCTCGAAGAGCGGCTCCCGGCGGCGGCGCTAGGAGTGGCCACCGGGTCACCGCTGCTGCACAACCTGGACACGCCCATCGCCGAGCAGCTGCGTGAGCGCCTGCCGGCCGATGAGGTCGACGAGTTGTGGCTGACGGCACCGTTCTTCGACCGGGATGCGGTCGCGGTGGGCGCCCTACTGGAAAGCTTCAGTCCTGCTCGGGTGCGTCTCTTCGTCACGTCTTGGAGCAGCGTCCACGGCCCCGCGCTGGTAGCCCGACTGCGAGGCAGTGGCGCCGAGGTCACCGTCGCGGCGTACATCCCGGATAAGTTCGTGCACGCCAAGCTCGTCGGCATCGTTGTCGGCGGCGAAGCTCTCCTGTTGTCCGGTTCGGCGAACTTGTCCCGCGCTGCCCTCACGACCACACCGAGCAGCGGCGGCAACGTCGAGATGGCCGTACTCGCCCCGATCGCCGTCGACGAGCTGCGGGCGTTGTTCATCCCGCCGGGGTGGGGCGTCGAAGAACGCTCGCTTGTCAGCCTCAGCCGCCTCGGCTTCCGTAGCTACCATGCTGACTTGCCAACGCCGCCGGTGCGCCTGCTGTCGGCCGTTGCCGTAGCCGACGGTCGCGTCCAGATCGCTACGGAGTCGGACCCCGACAGCGGATGGCGGCTGGACGATCTGGTCAGCACGTACCCCCTCACTCTTCTTCCCGACAGGCGGCCAATCACCGCCACGCCCGTCGCGGGCCGACTGGTTCAGGTCGTCGACGACGCGGGTGCCGTGCTGTCCAACCGCGTCGTTGTCGATGACCCGGCGGCCCTCACCTCCGCACTGACCGCGGCGACCGCCGGCGCCGGCGCCGACCGGCCCGGCGAACTCGCCGCTGGTGACCTCGACTCCCCGCTAGCGCAGGCTCTGGTGTGGCTGCACCGCAACCTGGTCATGGACGTCAGCGAGCGGGCCGGGAGCCTTCCTAGCGGCGGCGTGACGGCTGAGGAGGCCACGAGCCAAGACGACGATCTGTGGGACAGGCTTGAGCGCGAGCAGTTGGCGCGTGATCCGCGGTCGGCCACCTACGATCGGTTGTGGGACCACGACTCGACCGACGGCGGAGGTCCGTTCATCGAGCTGCTGGATGCGATGCGTCGACGAGTCGGTGTCGAAGCGTCGAATAGCGGCGAAGTTGCCCCAGGTGTCGACGGTCGACATCCCTCCCGTGACGCCGAACGCGCTGGACAGCTCCATCGGTGGAGCCTCTCTGCCCGCGTCCGGGTGCGCGCCCGCAACGTGCTCCGCCGGTGGGCAGCTGCCCAAACCGACCCGAGACTCGTCTGGGTAGACCCACTCGCCCCGGCGGGCAACTTCGTCATGATCGCCGACCTGTTCTGGAGTCTTCGCCTATCCCGCACCACTGATCCGGCCAGCGTCGAGCTCGACGAGGCGGACCTCGATGACTTGTGGCTGCGCTGGCTGCGTCCGTTCGTGGGCACAGGGGAGGCCGACGGATGGCTCGACCGCTTGGACGCCGGCGAGCGATCTACCGCAGTCAAGCGCATGCCGGAAGGGGTTCGGGCAAAGGTCGCTGCGCTGTGCTGGTTGCTCGCCCGCCCCGGAGCTGGTCAGCGCGAACGAGTCGTCGGGTGCCAGCGGGTCGTCGAGGCGGCCCTGCAGCAAGGCTTCCTGGAACCGTCGGCGGAAACGGCCACCTACCTTGCGGCTGTTACCGGGAAGCCGGTCACACGAGACAGCGTCGATAGCACGCTGCTCGCTGCGATCGCGTTCGTCGACGACCGACTGTGGTGTGACCGCGTCAGTAAAGAGCTCGAGGTGCACGACCTCAGCCTGGAGGACGTCTCCAGCGGCGGGACCCCGCGGGTTCGAATTCATGTGGGCGGCATCGCTGACCCGCTTCTGGACACGCGCGTACCGCGACTGGTCGCTGGCATTCGTCGCTATCGGCGCTGCAACGACGTTGCGCTGTTTAGTACCGACCACGAGTGGCGGCTGTCCGTCCACACCGGCGACAAGATCGCTTATCTTGGGTCAGCGGGTAACCTGACGGAATCGGTGCTGTCGATGCAAGACGGGACGCTTGAGGCAATCGCGAGGGACGGCGGTGTTCTCAGCAACCTGTTCGTTCGCCGACTTCAAGCAGTCGGCTAGCGACGCCGGAACGACGGGTCGGCTGCATCCCGCGGGTCCCAAGCGACCACATGAGTGCTGCCGCGTGACTGCCTGGTCCCGCCAGGCGTTGTCGAGCCGCCGGCAGTTGCCCCAGAGGTGCTGCGGGGCAAACTGCCGGCGGTTTCCGGACTACTAGCGGCGGCGCATACGCAGCCGCACCTTGAGGTTCCCACGTACAACTAGCACAAAAATGATCACGTACCAGTAGTCCGAGGGGTCGAGGGGGTGATGCATAACTGCTCCTACCTAGCGGGTCCCACAGCCGGTCGGCTGTGGGTAAGGCCGGAACAGATGACGGGCGGAGCCTGCATTTACTTACTGTGTCTAGTGCTGTACAGTTCTCCACTACACGGACCAACGTGTTGCCACCTGTACCTGGTGGTGCGCGCCAGGCCCAGCGTTGATGCGCTGGGCCATTTGGCGCTTGCCAAGAGTAGCAGGTACCCCGTTGAAAACCGGCTCGGGTGCATCGTGCTCGGCGCCGGATAGCAGTTGCTCGGCCGCCGTCTCGACCAGCTCGACTACCCGGCGATCCAGGTCCTGGTCGACCGGCGGACGACCGAGGACTTGACCCTGGAGTTCAAGCGGGAGCTGTACGCCAGCGGCGAGAAGGGCTGCGACGAGCTGGCGAAGGACGTGGCCGCGATGGCCAACTCCGCCGGCGGCTTGATCCTGCTCGGCGTCGACGAGGACAAGCAGGGCCAGCCAGCGCGCTGACGCCGGTAGCGCTGACCGACGACGTGCGGCGCCGGATCAGCGAGGTCTGCGCGAAACGGATCGTCCCAATCGTCCCCGATCTCACCCCTACCCCGTTGCCTGATCCGGGCGAGCCCAGCCAAGGAGTCTTCGCGCTCCTGGTTCCGGCTAGCGAGCCAGCTCCACACGGCGTCGCTCGCGGGACGGGTACGCCTGGCCGGTCCGGGAGGACACCTGTGCCCGATGGATGCGGGAGCCCGAGCTGGCGGCCCGCTACCGGAACCGGTTCGCCGGCGACCGGCGGTCGATCGACCGGGTCAGCGAGACGCTGCGCGGGGGAGTGGAGCGTCTGGGCCATGGACAGCGCGGCTGGCTCGCTGTGGCCGTGGCCCCCACTCGACCGAAACGGCTTCCCCTGCACCGGGACGCGGCTCAGCGCTCTCGTGACTGGCTGCAAGGCACGGC
>DASVHT010000212.1:0-8493 GCA_036382455.1 Dermatophilaceae bacterium | reverse complement strand
CGGTCGACGGGATGCCTGGGCGAACGCCCAGGCATGGGCAAGGCCCTCGGGCTGCGCCAGCGCGTCGTCATCGAGCAAGGCCACATGGGTAATGCCCGAGTCCTTCAGGCCTTCGTTCAGCCCTCTGGTGAAGCCACCACTCCCGCCCAGGTTCTGCTGCCGGATGACCGTCAGGAGAGTCCCCAGCGAATCCAGAACCGCTGTGAAACCAGCCGACTCCGCCACCGGTCTCGTGCCCTGATCGACCAGGACGACCCGTCCCAGCACCCCGTCCAGCGATCCGCCATCTCGCGCGGCGGCCGCGAGGACCCCAAGCTGCCGCACGCACGCTTCATGCCGGTCAAAGGTCGTGATCGCCACGGCCAGCGAGTTCGGTTGGGGCACAACGTCATCGGTCACCCAGCGCCAGGAGACCTCAGACACCTCAACCCCGGACCCAGCAGTGATCACCGGCCAGGCCCAGCCACCCTCGGCCGCGTCGCCGGCATCGACGGTCGCCGTGAACACCCCGTCGCACGTGGCGCCCGAGGCCACGTCCCGGCATACGGCGAGTGCATCGCTGACCCGGACGGTGACGTCCACAGGCGCAGACGACGTGACCTCGAGGCGGACGGAGTCGACCGTGGTGAAACGTCCCCAGTATCCGAGCGGAAGCGCGTCGAGCCACCCCGAGAACTCGACGGTCTGGCCGGCCGAGAGCCTGACCCGACCCGGTCCGACGATCTGCACCGAGCTGGCCGCTGACAGGGCCGCGGCTCCAGGGTCGACGAGCTCGGTCAACAGCCCGCCGATCTGCAGGCTCACCAGTGGGGCGCGAGATCGTAGCCGGCTTCTGCCAGAACCTCGCGGGTCGGACGCGGTCGTGTCCTGAGTCCATCGCGCAGACCCCTCATGAGGCCACGGCGCATGGCTACCTGGCTGTGCGAGTGGCGATAGAAGCGAGCCCAGTTACGGATGGCGGCGCCAACCCGGACACCTGCTTCGGCCGGCGCAAAGGCATCTCCGGCACGAAAGGTCCAGATCTTGTTGCGGACCTCGTTGTAGAAGCGCTCTCCCGGGTCCACCAGCTTGGTCCCGAGCTCGGCGGTCTTGTGCACCACTATTGCCTTGGGGGCGTAGATTCCCTTGCGGTGTCGAAGGATTCGTGCGGTGAACTCAAAGTCGTCGTTCCAGATGAAGAAGTCGGCGGTGGGCAGGCCGAAGTCACGGATCGTGCTCGCCTCGATCAGCAAGGATACGAACGACGCGGTACGGACAGGGCGGCCACCGGCTGCATGAGCGGCGCGACGGTCGGCCTTGGACGCCCACCACGGGTCTCGCGGGATGTTGCGCGGCTGGTCGCGACCGTCGGTCCAGACGACACGGCTGGCGACCAGGGCAAGGCCGGGCCCGTAAGCCGTGTAGGACGCGATGAGCTCGGCCAGGGTCGAGTTGGTCGGGATGGTGTCGTCGTCCATGGCCCAGACCAGATCGGCCTGGTGGACGTCGACGGCCTGTGCCAGGCCTGCGCTGAACCCACCAGCTCCTCCGATGTTGCGGGTCAGCGTCACGAGCTCAACGTCCGGGAACTGGGTGCGGATCATGTCCGGAGTGCCGTCGGACGATGCGTTGTCGACCACGACGACGACGTCCGGCCGCCGGGTCTGGGCCCCGATCATGGTCAGACATTCGGTCAACAGGTCCTTGCGGTTCCATGTGACGACGACAGCGACCACCCGCGGGTGGTCCCTAATCGCCTCATCAGTCACGCGCAGAGCATACCCAGAGGTGTCGACCCGCTCAGCCCTTCAGCAGCTGGCGCGCCATCACGATGCGCTGGATCTGGTTTGTGCCCTCATATATCTGGGTGATCTTGGCGTCGCGCATCATCCGCTCGACCGGGAAGTCCTTGACGTAGCCGGAGCCACCGAGGAGCTGAACGGCATCGGTCGTAACCTCCATAGCGACGTCCGAGGCGAAGCACTTCGCGGCCGCGCCAAAGAAGCTCAGATCGGCGTCACCGCGCTGGGACTTGGCCGCGGCGACATAGACCATCTGACGGGCTGCCTCCAGCTTCATCCCCATGTCCGCCAGCATGAACTGAATGCCCTGGAACTCGGCGATGTGCTTGCCGAACTGGCTGCGCTCCTTGACGTATCCCAACGCAAAGTCCAGCGCACCCTGGGCGATACCCACCGCCTGGGCGCCGATCGTGACCCGGGTGTGGTCCAGAGTGGCCAGGGCGATGTGGAGCCCTTCGCCGGGCGCCCCGACGATCCGGTCACCAGGGATCCTGCAGCCCTCGAAGATCAGCTCACGGGTCGGCGACCCCTTGATGCCCATCTTCTTCTCCAGCTCACCGAAGCTGAACCCGGGATCCGACTTCTCGACCACGAACGCCGACACGTTCGAGCCACGCTTGCCGTCGGGGTCGGTCACCGCCAGCACCGTGTAGAACTGCGAGACACCTGCGTTGGTGATCCACGACTTCTGCCCCGACAGCACCCAGTCGTCGCCGTCGGCCCTGGCCCGGCACTTCATCGAGGCCGTGTCGCTGCCGGCCTCACGCTCGGACAGACCGTAGGAGATCATCGCCTCACCACGAGCCACCGGAGGCAGGTACTTCGCCTTGATCTCGTCGGAACCGGCCAGGATCAAGGGCATGGTGCCCAGCTTGTTCACCGCCGGGATGAGGGACGTGGACGCGCACACGCGGGCGATCTCCTCGATCACGATGCAGGTCGCCAACGCGTCCGCGCCGACCCCGTCGTACTCCTCGGCGATGTGCGGGGCGTGGAAGTCCGAGGCCACCAACGCGTCATACGACGCCTGCGGAAAGGTGCTGGTCTCATCGGCCTCGGCGGCGTGCGGAGCGATCTTGTCCTCGGCAACGTTGCGGACTGCCTCGCGCAGCTCCTCGTGGTCCTCTGAGATGGTGAAGAAGGGGAAGGAGCCTTTGTCTGTGGTCACGAACGTCACACTACTGGGCGCTACGGCTGGCGAAGCTCCGGTATGACCTTGTTCTCGAAGAGATGCATGCCCGAGGTGTCGTACGCCGCCTCGGTGAAGTAGGCGATCGTGTAACCGAGCCCCAGGGCCTTGAGCGCCGTGAGCCCCTCGGCGATCTGCTCGGGGGTCCCGACGCCCACGCCGGACGTCTGCGCCGCGATCTGCCGGTCGACGGTCGCCTCCGGCACACCCGCTTTGAGGTAGTGGTCGCGCACCCAGGCCAGCCGGTCCTTGACGTCCTTCTCGGTCTCACCGATGACGACGTTGACGTTGGTCGACCGGGTGATCTGGGCGAAGTCCCGGCCGACGTCCGCACAGTGTGCGGCAAGGACCGCACTCTTGTGCTCGAAGACATCGGGGGCGAAGTTCGTGTAGTCCGCGTACCGCGCTGCGGTACGCAGGGTCTTCTTCTCACCGCCACCGGCGATCCACATCGGTATGCCGTTCAGCGCCGACCCGGGCTGGGTCGTCCCTTGCAGGGGGCGAGGAGCGCAGATCGCACCGTCGACCTGATAGTGCTTCCCGTTCAACGTGGCCGATCCCTTGGTCCACAGGTCACGCAGGATCTGAACCCCTTCGTCGAGCATCCCCACGCGCTCGCCCGCAGATGGGAAGCCATAGCCGTAGGCCCGCCACTCGTGCTCGTACCACCCGGCTCCGATACCCACCTCGAGACGGCCCTCGGAGATGATGTCGACCGTCGCGGCAACCTTGGCCAGGTAGGCGGGGTTGCGGTAGGCCATGCAGGTGCACATCTGCCCCAGCCGGAGCCGGCTCGTGACGGCAGCCAGTGCGGCCATGAGGGTCCACGCCTCGTGGGAGGCCTCGTGTGAAGGGACCGGCACCGTGTGGAAGTGGTCATAGACCCAGACCGACTCCCACAGGCGGGTCATCTCGGCACGCTCGGCCAGCCCCGCCATGACCCCCCAGTGCTGGTCCGGCTCGATGCCAGCGAGGTCCATCCGCCAGCCCTGGGGAACGAAGATGCCGAATCGCACTGAGATTCTCCTTGTTCGGGCGGGAACTGCGCCAGACTGCAAGGCTACTATCCGGCCGATACCGGTTTCCATCGCCAATGCCGCTCGTCGGACCGGCAACCGTGAAACAAACCTGCCAACGCCCCGCCACCCAAGGAGTGAAGTCCATGACTGCGTCAGGCAAAGTCTCGGACCCCGCGGTCATCCGCAGGGTCCTCACCACTCCGGCGACGTGGGCCGTGGTGGGTCTGTCCACAGACGCCACCCGGACGGCATACGGCGTCGCGCGGTGGATGCACGACGCCCTGGGCCATCGCATCATCCCGGTGCATCCGAGAGCGCCGGAGGTGTGGGGGGAGCCCGGTTACCGAAGCCTGGCGCAGATCCCGGACGGCACGGTTGTCGCCGTCGTGGACTGCTTCGTGAACTCCCGCAGGGTCGGCGCGGTCGTTGATGACGCGATCGCCAACAGCAGCCGGCTGGGCATCGAGGTCGTCTGGCTCCAGCTCGGCGTGATCGACGAGGATGCCGCAGAGCGGGCCATCGGCGCAGGCCTCGAGGTCGTGATGGACACCTGCCCCATGATGGAGTACCCCAGAATCTGAGGCGGGTGCCAGCACTGGGCCAGCCGGACCGAACCGCTCAGTCGCGGGACATTCCGAAACCGGTGGGATGAGCGCGCCTCGCCCGGAGCCGCTCGCCCTTGGAATGTGCCTCATCGCGCAGCTTTTCCTGGAACTCAACCATCTTCGCGCGCACCCGAGCGGCCTCGCCGTCCACCCCGGACCCAAGAATCCGCACCGCCAACAGTCCCGCGTTGCGTGCACCAGCCACTGAAACGGTCGCCACAGGCACGCCGGCGGGCATCTGCACCATGGACAGCAACGAGTCCATCCCGTCGAGGTGCTTCAGCGGCACCGGGATACCGATGACCGGCAGCGGTGTGACCGACGCCAACACCCCGGGCAGGGCGGCAGCGCCCCCCGCGCCGGCGATGATCACCCGTAGGCCACGCCCGGCCGCACTCTGCCCGTAGGCAATCGTCTCCTGGGGCATCCGATGGGCCGAGATGACATCGGCCTCATAGCCGATCCCGAACTCCTCCAGCACCTTTGCGGCGTCCTCCATGACAGGCCAGTCGCTGTCACTGCCCATCACCAGCCCCACGACGGGTCCCGCCCCCGGCTGTGTCGCAGACGAATCGCTCATTGCGTGATCACTCCCTGCAGATAGTCGCTGGCATGTCTGGCGCGAGCCCTCAGGTCATCGAGGTCACTGCCGCTGACGTTGACGTGTCCGATGGTGCGACCCGGTCGGACGCCCTCGCCGTACAAGTGAACCTTGAGCGCCGGGTCGCGCGCCATCAGGTGACGATATGCCGGATAGAGGTCACGGTGGTCTCCACCCAGAACGTTCCCCATGACCGTCCACCGCGCCAGGGTGCTGGTGTCCCCCAGGGGCAGGTCGAGGACAGCGCGCAGATGTTGCTCGAACTGACTGGTCACCGCGCCGTCGATGCTCCAGCAACCACTCGTGTGCGGCCCCATGACGAGATTGTTGACCATGTATGCCGGGTCGCCCGTCTCCAAGTCCGTGACCTCGAACATCTCCACCGCCATCACGCCGGTGACGCCGAGGTCGCCGGCGATACGCAGACCCGCCTCGGTGGCCACTGCCGCAAGACGCGGGTCGACGCCGGGCGCAGGGGCAAGAACCTGGGTTGCGCCGCCCTCGCTCCGCTCGGTCTCAACAACCGCCCACGTGCAGGCCTGGCCAGAGGGACTGCGGGCAACGAGCACCACCAGATCCCGGACGACGTCCACCCTCTCCTCGGCCAGCAGCCCGAGGGCCGGCAGACCCTCGCCCCCGGCAGCATCGAGCGCTACCTCCGCGAGCCAGTCGACCACCTCCTCGGGCGAGCTGACGACGCGAGCCCGCTTGCCGTCATACCCGCCGTCCGGGATCTTGACGACCACGGGCCAGCCCACCTCGTCCCCGAAGGACTGCAACGAGGCCGTATCGCGGACCTGCGCCCAGCGAGGGCAGGCCACCCCGATCTCGGTGAGGCGTTGACGCATCGCCAGCTTGTTCCGGGCGAACACCAGGGCGGCGGGAGAGGGATGCAGGACCACCCCATCGGCCTCGAGAGCGGCCAGGACCTCGCCGGACACGTGCTCGTGGGCAAATGTGACAACGTCGCACTCCCGGGCAAAGGCGCGCACGGCCTCGACATCTCGGTGGTCGCCCACGGGAGAGGACGGGACGACCAGCGCCGCGGAAGCCCGCGCCGACTCCGCGAGGACCGACAGCGTGATCGACAGCCCCACCGAGGGTGGCTGGCACATTCGCGCGAGCCGGCCGCCGCCGATGATGCCGACGACGGGGAACCCTCCAGGTGCACGCCGAGGGGAAGTCACGACCGGGAGCCTATCGGGGCTGGACCCAACCCTTCGAGTGTCTGAAGCTAGGCTCGCTCCGTGCCCACAGATCGCCCCGGACTGCTCGACCGTGCCCGCGGGGCACTCGACGTGCTCGTCCGCGAGATGCTCAAGTTCGGCATGGTCGGTGCCGTGGCGTTCGTCATCGACCTTGGGGGCTACAACGTCCTGGTCTTCGGCCCACACCTGTTGGGAATGCTGGGCGAAGGGCACACGACCGGCGTGCTCAACGACAAGCCCCTGACGGCCCGGATCATCTCGGCCACCGTGGCGACGCTGGTGGCATGGCTCGGCAACCGGCTGTGGACCTTCCGCCATCGCCGCAACCGGCAGGTCGCCCACGAGCTGGCTCTGTTCGCCGTGTTCAACGTCGTGGCCATGGTGATTGCCGTGGTCTGTCTGGGTTTCTCCCGATACGTCCTGGACCTGCACTCCCAGCTCAGCGACAACGCGACCAACATCGTCGGGATCGGCATCGGCACGCTCTTCCGTTTCTGGGCGTACCGCAAGTTCGTGTTCGCCGGCGACTCGGTGCCCGAGGCGGCCAGCAAGCGCTAGCGCTGGTCGGGATCGGCCTCGGAGAGGAACAGGGCGAAGATGGCCGGCTGCGCCTGGATCAGCTCGAGGCGACCGCCGTTGGCCTCCGCCAGGTCACGGGCCAGAGCCAGCCCCAGCCCGGTGCTCTTCGCCGTGCTGACCGACCGTTCGAAGATGTGCGGAGCGATCGCCGCGCTCACGCCCTCGCCCTGGTCGGTGACCTCCACGACCACAGACGGACCACTGCTCCGAGCCTGCACATCGACAGTGCCGCGACCATGGGCGAGCGAGTTCTCCAGGAGTGTCGACAACACCTGGGACAGCGCCACCGGGGTGGCGCGCACCGAGAGGCCCCGCTGACCGTGGACGTGCACACTTCGTCGCGCCTGCTCGAACGCAGGCTGCCACTCACGCTGGAGAGCAGCGATCACGGAGTCCAGCGAGACCGAGGGTGACGGAGCGTCGTGACCACGACGGGTCCGCGAGAGCAGCTCGTCCACCACCTTGGTAAGGCGCTCGACCTGCGCGATCGCGATACCGGCCTCCTCCTGAACCACCTGGAGGTCGTCGGTCACGGAGATCTCCTCGAGTCGCATGAGCAACGCGGTCAACGGGGTGCGCAGCTGGTGCGAGGCATCCGATGCGAAGTCACGCTCCGAGGCAAGCGAGCGGGTCATCTGGTGAGCGTTGCGTGCCAACACCTCCGACACGCGGTCGACCTCGGCGATGCCGGTGACCAGCGGCTGGAAGCGGGACTCGCCAGCGCCCAGCCGTTCGGCCCGATCTGCCAGCAAGGCCAGAGGCTCCGCGAACTCTCGGGCCTGCACGAAGGCGACAACCACGCCCGCAGCCACCGCGATCACCGACAACGCCCCGATCAGGAGCAGCAGCCAGACCGGCAGCGTCGGCCCGCCTGGCTGGTCGAGCCACCCACGCAGACGAGCGGCATTGTCGCCCAACGCCCACAAGCCCACAGCCCCCAGCGGCAGGCCGATGATGAGAACGGAGAGCAGGACCGAGGCGAACGTCGACCGGACCAGCTGCTTGCGCATGCTGAGGAGTCAGCTCCGCTCGGGGCGCTCGAACCGGAAGCCGACGCCGCGCACGGTCGCGATGTAGCGGGGCTGGGCGGCGTCGTCCCCCAGCTTTCGGCGCAGCACCGAGATGTGCATGTCGAGCGTCTTGGTGGACCCGAACCACACGGTGTCCCAGATCTCACGCATGAGCTGTTCGCGAGAGACGACCTTGCCCTGTTCACGAACCAGGACGCGCAGCAGGTCGAACTCCTTGGCCGTCAGCTGGAGCTCTTCCTCGTTGAAGAACGCACGGCGGGCATCGGGGTCGATGCGCACGACCGCGCTTGCCGCGCCACCGTCGACAGGGTGCCGGCGGAGCAACGCTCGGACACGAGCCAACAGCTCGGCCAGGCGGAAAGGCTTGGACACGTAGTCGTCGGCGCCGGCGTCGAGCCCGACCACGAGGTCCACCTCATCGGCGCGTGCGGTCAGGATCAGGACCGGAACGGTGCGGCCGTCGGCGCGCAGGCGCCGGCA
>DASVHT010000211.1:0-6480 GCA_036382455.1 Dermatophilaceae bacterium | reverse complement strand
GGCCGCGGGCCTGGCCGAGGTCGCGGCCGCGCGACTGGGTGGTCCCGGTGGGCGACAGGTCGTTGCCATCGTCGGCGCCGGCAACAACGGGGGAGATGCCCTCTATGCCGCAGCCTTGCTCGCGAAGGACGGTGCCACTGTAGTGGTGCTCAAGGTGGGGGAGTCGGCGCACGAGGGTGGCCTTCGGGCAGCCCGTGACGCCGGCGCTCTGGTGCTCAACGCCATTGGTGCCCATGCGGATCCGCAGTCCGTTGTCCGGTCGGCGTTGGGCGATGCAGAGCTGGTTATCGATGGCATCGTCGGGATCGGCGGACATTCTGGCCTGTCGCCGCAGATCGACGCTTTGCTGCGCGAGGTGAGCGACACGGCGTACGTCCTGGCCGTTGACCTGCCCAGCGGGACAGATCCGGAGGGTGAGGTCGGAGCCCAGTCCTGCGTGTTCGCCGACGAGACCGTGACCTTCATGGTGCCCAAACCGGTCCACCTGCTGCCGGGCACCGAGCCCGCCGTCGGGCGGCTCACAGTCGTCGACATCGGTGTCGAGATCGCTGGGACACCGGTGGTCGAACGGGTCACCCAAGACGACGTCCCGCGGCTCTGGCCCCGTCCTGGGCCAGGGGATGACAAGTACTCCCGCGGTGTGCTCGGCATCGTTGCTGGCGGTGAGAGCTACACAGGGGCAGCGCTGTTGGCGGTGACCGCGGCAGTCTGCTCAGGCGCCGGGATGGTGCGATACGTCGGCCCTCCGACGCCGACCGGGCTCGTTCGCTCCCAGGTACCCGAAGCGGTCATCGGCGACGGCCAGGTGCAGGCGTGGCTCGTCGGCCCCGGCATCGATGTCGGCGACGAGTCGACGCAGGGCCGGGCGCAGCGAGCGGCGGCCCAGTCCGCCCTGGACTCCCGCCTCCCGTGTGTCGTGGATGCAGGCGGCCTTGAGCTGATCGTCGAACCGCGTTCCACCCCGACGTTGCTCACGCCACACGCAGGTGAGCTGGCCCGCCTGTTGAGCCGACTTGACCACCCCGTCGACCGCGCGACCGTGGTGGGTGCGCCGGTGGCTCACGCTCGGCGCCTGGCCGAGGTGACGAACAGCACCGTCCTGTTGAAAGGCGCGACGACGCTCGTGGTCCCACCCACCTCGGCGGGACTGTCCGTGCGCTCCCAGGCCGATGCGCCGTCGTGGCTGGCAACGGCCGGATCGGGAGACGTGCTGGCGGGGCTCGCGGGGACACTGCTTGCATCGGGTCTGTCCCCCTTGGACTCGGGCAGCCTCGCCGCGCTGGTCCACGGGCTGGCCGCGGATGCCGCGAACCCCGGTGGGCCCGTTCGCGCCCTGGGTGTAGCACAGGCCATACCTGGGGTGGTTGCGGGGTTGTTGGCTCGAACGAGTGCCCGATCCTGAGAGACTTTCGTGGTGACTGACGAGATTCAAGGGTCTGGCGACGCTCGTGTCGGTGCTGGCGGTGCCGCCTATGCCGGTGGGCGTGCGCCCGCGCGGGCGACGGTGGACCTGGATGCGATCCGTCACAACGTCGAGGTTCTCGGTCAGCATGCCGGGTCGGCTGCCGTCATGGCGGTCGTCAAGGCAGACGGCTACGGGCACGGGCTGGTGCCCAGTGCCCGTGCCGCCGTGAGTGGCGGAGCCTCGTGGCTGGGAGTTGCCCAGCTGAGTGAGGCGCTGGCACTGCGGGACAGCGACATCCACGTGCCGGTCATGTCATGGCTACACGTTCCCGGCGCTGACTTCGCTGCCGCCATCGCCGGCGACATCGACCTGTCCGTCTCGGCGTTGTGGTCGCTGGCCGAGGTTGCTGACGCTGCTCGCACCCTGGGGCGCACCGCCCGCATCCACCTCAAGGTCGACACTGGTCTCGGTCGCAACGGCGCCTTTGGTGAGGACTGGCCGGTCCTTCTGCACGCTGCCCGTAGCCTCGAGGCCGAGGGGGCTGTCCGGATCGTCGGCGTGTGGTCCCACTTCATCTTCGCTGACGAGCCGGCGCACCCGACGGTGCAGTCACAGCAGGAGCGGTTCGCTCAGGCCGTGCGTGACGCCGAGCGAGCGGGGTGTGACCTCGAGGTTCGCCACATCGCGAACTCCGCGGCCACGCTGACCAATCCCGGTGCTGCCTTCGACATGGTCCGACCGGGGCTGGCCGTCTACGGGCTGTCACCGGTTCCGTCGCTGGGCGACCCGACATACTTCGGGTTGAGACCCGCGATGACGTTGAGTGCCGATCTTGCTGTCACCAAACGAGTTCCGGCCGGCCAAGGCCTGAGCTATGGACATCAGTACGTCACGTCGGAGGACACGACGGTCGGCCTCGTGCCGATGGGCTACGCCGACGGCATCCCGCGCAATGCCACCAACGTGGGGCCGCTGAGCGTGGCGGGGGCACGGCATACGGTCTCTGGTCGGGTCTGCATGGACCAGTTCGTCGTCGACCTGGGGCCGCGGAGCGGGTCACGGGCGGGGGACCAGGTGACCCTGTTCGGCGCTGGTGACTCGGGGGAGCCCACGGCCCAGGACTGGGCGCAGGCAACAGGGACGATCTCCTACGAGATCATCACCCGCATCGGAGCGCGTGTTCCCCGCGTCTACCTCGGCGGTCAGCAGTGAGCCGTAATCGTCGAAGCGGTCTCATCGGACTGGGTATCGGGGTGGCTGCGGCTGCGGCTGCTGGTGCTGCGGGTGTCGCCGCCGAGCGCCTGACCCGGGCACGCCTCACCGCCAAGGCGTTGGATTCCACTGACACGTACGAAGACGAGGCCACCACCGAAGTCGTTGTCATAGCCTCCGACGGTGTGCCCTTGCACGTGGAGATCGACGAACCTGAACACCGGCCCACTCGGCTGCCCAAGGGCGCGGCCGTACCCACGGTGGTGTTCTGCCACGGCTACACCCTGAGCCTTCGCAGCTGGGTGTTCCAGCGGCGGGCGCTCAAGGCGGTCGGCTACCGTGTCGTGCTCTGGGACCATCGCGGCCACGGCCGGTCGGGCGCGGGGTCCAAGGAGTCCTATGAGGTCGACCAGCTCGGCCTGGACCTGGCTGCCGTCATCCGTGAGGTCGTGCCCAAGGGCCCGCTGGTCCTCGTGGGCCACTCGATGGGTGGCATGACGTTGATGGCCCTGGCAGTTCAAGAACCTGAGCTCATCAAGGAGCGCGTTCTGGGCGTGGCGTTCGTGGCCACCAGCCCGGGGGGCCTCTCGGCGGTCTCGTGGGGCCTCGGCAGCGTGCTGGGCAAGGCGGTGCACCGGCTGGGGCCGGTTGCAGTTGGGCAGCTTTCGGGACGGCAGGGTCTGGTCAACTCGGTGCTCAAGGTGGGCAAGGACGTCGAGGAGTTCTTCGTCGACCGTTACTCATTTGCGTCACCGGTGCCGTTGAGCATCGTGCGGCTGACCGCGGACATGATCTTCGGGACCCGCATCGAGGTCATCTCCGACTTCATGGAGACATTCGACAGGCATGACAAGAGGGAGGCACTCGAGCACTTCATCGGGGTGGAGACATTGGTGATCAACGGAGTTCAGGACCTGCTCACGCCGCCGAAGCACAGCGAGGAGATCGTCCGGCTGATCCCGGGCGCCGAGCACGTCCTGGTGAACGACGCCGGCCACCTCATCATGCTCGAGCACGGCGACGTGGTCAGCGAGCAGCTGCTTTCGCTCATTGAGCGCGCCGAACGTGCCGCAGCCGCTCACATTGATCTGCGCGCCAAACCGCGGGTCCGCCGGATGATCACCGACCTGGGCAAGAAGCGACGGGTGGAGAAGGTCATGCAGGAACGACTCCAGAGTGGCACCTGAGAACGCCGCTGATGACTCCTGAGATCTCCAGCACGGCCCTGCCCTCCTTTCAGGTGAGGCTGGCGACCGTCGAGGACACCCATGTGTGGGGCGCCAGGCTCGGGGCGCTGCTCACCGCGGGGGACCTGCTGGTGTTGACGGGTGATCTGGGTGCCGGCAAGACAACCCTGGTCCAGGGCATCGCGGAGGGCGTCGGCGTGCGTGGTCCGATCACCTCTCCGACGTACGTCATAGCCCGCGTACACGCCTCCCTGGTGGAGGGCCCGGACCTCGTCCACGTCGACGCCTATCGGTTGGCCGGGTTTGCCGAGCTCGATGACCTTGATCTTGATGCGTCGCTCGAGGATTCCGTCACGGTGGTCGAGTGGGGTCATGGTGTGGCCGAGCTGCTCAGCGAGGACTACCTGGAAGTGACGCTGCGGGGGTACGAGACCCGGACCGTGGATCTCGTCGGCCATGGCGCGCGGTGGTCCGGTCCGGGAGCGCGTGAAGCGCTGCACCGCCTGGTCTCGTTAGCCTGAACCCCGTGCTGCTGCTCGCCATCGATACCGCAACCTCCGCCATCACTGTCGCCCTCCACGACGGCGAGAGGGTGCTGGCCGAGTCCAGCACGCTGGACCCTCGGCGCCACGGGGAGTACGTCGCCCCCGCCATGGCCGATGTTCTCGCCAGGGCTGGACGCATGGCGGCCGATGTCAGCGCAGTCGTGTCGGGCACAGGCCCGGGGCCGTTCACCGGGCTGCGCGTGGGTCTCGTGACGGCGCGCACGTTCGCCTTCGCTCGCGGCATACCGGTGTTCGGGGTGTGCAGTCTTGATGCGATGGCCCACCAGGCATGGCTGGAAGACGCGGCCGGCATGGGCCGATCCTTCGTCGTGGCAACGGATGCACGCCGAAAGGAGGTCTACTGGGCACGCTACGACGTCACAGCTCGCGGGGCGGTCCGGATGGGTGAGCCGATGGTCGCCAAGGCCGGGGCGATCGCCGTCGAGGTGCGGGGTCTTCCGGTGGTAGGGCGGGGCGCCCTTCTGTACGCCGAGTCGTTCGGCCCGCGCATGGGTCCCCTCGATGTCAGCGCTGGTGCTTTGGCTGATCTTGCGGCGCGGAGGATGGCAGCTGGTGAGCAGCTGCCCGAGCCCGAGCCGATGTATCTGCGCCGCCCGGACGCGGCGCCTCCGCCCCCGCGCAAGCCGGCGCTGGCATGAGCGGCGACGAAATGGTCCTGCGTGAGATGACCTGGCGGGACATACCGGCGCTGGCCGCGCTCGAGCCGACACTGTTTGCTGCTGACGCGTGGTCCGAGCAGACCTGGTGGGCGGAGCTCGCTGGCCGGCCGCGCCGCTGCTACGTCGTCGCGGAGCAGGATGGCATCGTGGTCGGCTATGCCGGCGTCGACCGTGGTGGAGAGGTCGCTGACGTCATGACGATCGCCGTGGCTCCGGCAGCTCAGGGTCGCGGGCTGGGGTCATTGCTCATGGACTGGCTCATTGCTGCGGCACGTCGTGGTCGCGCTGAGCACCTGATGCTGGAAGTTCGCGCGGACAACGTTGTGGCACAACGGCTCTACTCCAGTGCGGGCTTTGAGATGCTGACGGTCCGGCGCAGGTACTACCAACCGGGGGACGTGGACGCCCACATCATGAGGCTGCATCTGACGGATGCGACCGAGGGCGCGGCACACGAGGTGACACGGTGACCGGCGGTCCCCTCGTGCTCGGCATCGAGACGTCCTGCGACGAGACGGGTGTCGGGATCGTCCGCGGGCAGACATTGCTCGCCGACGCGGTTGCCAGCAGCGTCGAGCTGCACGCGCGCTTCGGTGGTGTGGTGCCAGAGGTGGCCAGTCGTGCCCACCTCGAGGCGATGGTCCCGACGATCGAGCGAGCCTGCCGCGAGGCCGGCATACGACTTGATGACCTTGACGCGATCGCGGTCACCGCTGGCCCCGGTCTGGCTGGCGCCCTGCTGGTGGGGGTAGCGGCAGCCAAGTCGCTCGCTGTGGCCGTGGGCAAGCCTCTCTATGGTGTCAATCACCTCGCTGCGCACGTCGCGGTCGACATCGTCGAGCACGGTCCGCTGCCGGAGCCGACGCTGGCGCTGCTGGTGTCCGGAGGACATTCGAGTCTCCTGCTCGTCCCCGACGTAACTCATGACGTGCGATCCTTGGGGAGCACCATCGACGATGCCGCGGGCGAGGCCTTCGACAAGGTGGCCAGGGTGCTGGGACTGCCCTTCCCGGGCGGTCCGCACGTGGATCGGGTGGCTGCAGAGGGCAACTCAGCTTTTGTGACCTTTCCTCGTGGTCTGACCTCGGGTCGTGACATGGAGCGGCACCGATTCGACTTCTCCTTCTCCGGCCTCAAGACGTCGGTGGCCCGATGGGTCGAGGCACGGGAGCTCGCGGGTGAGCCGGTGCCGGTTGCCGACGTGGCCGCCAGCTTCCAGGAGGCCGTGGTCGACGTGTTGACGCGCAAGGCGGTCCTTGCCTGTCGCCAGCACGGGGTCGACCACCTTCTCGTGGGTGGTGGTGTGGCAGCCAACACCCGGCTGCGTGCCATGGCCCAGGAGCGTTGCGCCGCCGCCGGCATCAGGCTTCGGCTGCCACGACCCGGTCTGTGCACGGACAACGGCGCCATGGTGGCCGCCCTTGGTGCGCTGATGGTGGCGAAAGGTCGCG
>DASVHT010000210.1:0-6706 GCA_036382455.1 Dermatophilaceae bacterium | reverse complement strand
GTCGGGATGACAGGATTTGAACCTGCGGCCCCTTGACCCCCAGTCAAGTGCGCTACCAAGCTGCGCCACATCCCGGGACTCTCGCCTGCTTGCTGCTCAGGTGAGGCGAACGAAACCCTAGCGTACGCGCGCCACCGGCTCCGAATCGCCATACCGGCAGCGGTATTTCGACCGGTCTTGAGGCGTGCCGGACGTGGCCCGGGGCCTACCGGCGACGCTTCTCGCGCACTCGGACAGAAACCTCGATGGGCGTGCCCTCGAAGCCGAACTCCTCGCGCAGCCGGCGTTCGATGAAGCGCCGATAGCCAGCCTCGATGAAGCCGCTGGCAAAGAGGACAAACCGGGGGGGCCGCGTGGATGCCTGTGTTGCGAAGAGGATCCGTGGCTGTTTGCCTGAGCGAACGGGGTGGGGTTTGGCCGCGGTCACGGTTCCCAGGAACGCATTGAGCCGACCCGTGGACACGCGGGTGTCCCATGACTCGAGCGCCGTCTCGATCGCTGGGACGAGACGGTCCATGTGGCGCCCGGTGAGCGCAGAGATGTTGACCCGAGGAGCCCAGGGGATCTGGACGAGCTCCTTCTCGATCTCGCGCTCGAGGTAGTGGCGCCGCTCCTCATCGAGGATGTCCCACTTGTTGTAGGCCACCACCAGGGCGCGGCCGGAGTCGATGACCTGCTGGATGACGCGGATGTCCTGCTCGGCGATGGCATCCTCGGCATCGATGAGCACGACGGCGACCTCGGCCTTCTCGAGCGCCGTCTGGGTGCGCAGCGAGGCGTAGAAGTCGGCCCCGCGCGTCTGATGGACCCGGCGCCGGATGCCGGCAGTGTCGACAAAGCGCCAGGTCTTGCCGCCGAGCTCGACCAGCTCGTCGACCGGGTCGCGGGTGGTACCGGCAACCTTGTCCACCACGACGCGGTCCTCCCCCGCGAGCCGGTTGAGCAGACTTGACTTGCCCACGTTGGGGCGGCCGACCAGCGCTACGCGACGCGGTCCGCCGCGCTCGTAGGCGCCACCGACCGCTGAGAACTTTGGCAGGACCTCGAGGACCGCGTCCAGGACGTCACCGCTGCCTCTGCCGTGCAGGGCCGACACCGGCCAGGGCTGGCCAAGGCCGAAGGACCACAACATCGCCGCGTCCGCCTCGCTTCGAGCGTCGTCGACCTTGTTGGCTACGAGGATGACCGGCTTGCCGGACTTGCGAAGAAGCTTGACCACGGCATCGTCGGTGTCGGTTGCCCCGACCGTCGCGTCGACGACGAACATCACGGCGTCCGCGAGCTCGATGGCAATCTCTGCCTGCTCGGCCACGCGCAGGTGGATGCCGGTCGCATCGACCTCCCAGCCGCCGGTGTCGACCAGGGTGAAGCGGGTGCCGGTCCACTCGGCGTCGTAGGCGACACGGTCGCGGGTCACTCCGGGCACGTCCTCGACGACGGCCTCTCTTCGCCCCAGGATGCGGTTGACCAGGGTCGACTTGCCGACGTTGGGTCGACCGATGATGGCAACCACCGGCACCGGCCCGGACTGCTCGTCGCCGGAGGCCTCGCCGCCCTCGCTCTCGAGCAGGGACACGTCCTCGTCGTCGAGCTCGAACTCCTCCAGGCCAACGCGCAGGGCGCGCTCAACCGACAGGTCGTCGACCTCCTTCTGGTCGACGCTCTCGGGGTGCTCGCTCACGGCAGGGTCCTTCAGTCTTCAGGTCGTATGGGATCGCTCACTCTGCGAACTGCCCATTGTCCCTCATGTTTGGCCAACCCTCGTCCATGTCACGCACCCGCCCGCCCGGTCTGGGCGTCGACGACACCAAGCACTGCGTCCACCGACTGTTCTAGGTCGAGGTCTGTGTTGTCCACCAACGTCACTCCCGGCGCGGCCTGCATGAACTGGGAAACGGTCGAGTCGTCCGCATCGCGTCGAACGATCTGGTTGTGGGTGGCATCGACGGCCGCGTGGCCCGCGTCGCCGTGGAGCTCCTTGGCACGACGGGCCAGCCGGGCGCTCTGGTTGGCGACCAACAGGATCCGCACGTCGGCATCCGGCGCGACCACGGTCGTGATATCGCGTCCCTCGGCCACTACTCCCCCACTGTTCTCAACCGACTCGGCAATAAGTGCACGCTGGCGGTCGCGCAGCTCAGCGCGCACACCCAGGTTGGTCGCCACCTTCGACACCGACTCGGAGATCTCGCTCGTCCGGATCGCCTCGTCGATGACGACACCTCCCACACGCACCGATGGCGATGACGGGTCAGTGCCCATCTGCAGGGGAAGATCGCGAGCGGCTCGCTCCACAGCCGACTGGTCCTCGAGGTCGACCCCGTTCTGGCCACACCACCAGGTCAGGGCGCGGAACATGGCACCGGTGTCGAGGTAGGCCAGGTTCAGGCGCAGCGCCACTGCTCTGGACAGGCTCGTCTTGCCGGAGCCTGACGGTCCGTCGATGGCGATGACAAGGGGTTTGGCTCGGGCGGTCACGCGGGAGAGCCTAGTGGCCGCCCGCCAAGCTACTCGTGGACCCGCCAGCCCAACGAGCTCAATGCGGCCATCAAGGGCGCCTTGGCGGCGGGCAGGACCGAGAGCTCGGCCAGACCGAACGGTTGGCCCACCCCGTGCTCCAGGTGCATATCCTCCATGTTGACCCCGGCGTCGCCGACGTCGCGCAGCAGTCGGCCCAAGGCGCCAGGCTCGTCCGGGATGACGACGACGACGGTGGCGTATGTCGTCGGGGCAGCACCGTGCTTGCCCGGGATTCGTGCGTGCCCGGCGTTGCCATCGGCCACGGTTCTCGCAAGAACCGCGCGGGCGCCCACACTGCCCCCGTCAGGGTCGGACTCCAGGTGACGAAGTGCCTCGAGCACGGCGTCGAGCTCCTCCGCGAACGACTCGAGGACGCCGCGGACCGCCGGCGCGTTGCCGGCCAGGATCTGCGTCCACATGCCCGGGTCGCTGGCCGCAATGCGCGTCACGTCGCGAATCCCCTGTCCTGACAAGGCAACTGCGCCGGAGGGAAGGTCACAGAGCCGGCTTGCCACCAGGCTGGCAGCGATCTGGGGAACGTGCGAGACGGCGGCAACGGCGGCGTCATGCTCATCGGGGGTCATGACAACAACAGCCGATCCCACGGCTGCGGCAATGTGGCTCACCACCTCGACAGCCCCGGCCGATGCCTGCGGACCCGGCGCGACGACCCACGAGCGCCCCTCGAAAAGATCCCCCTGTGCGGCCACGACTCCCGACTTCTCCCGCCCTGCCATGGGGTGCGACCCGACATAGCGCGAAAGGTCAACGCCCTTGTCCTGCAACGCCCTCAGTACCGCTCCCTTGATGCTGGCCGCATCGGTGACCACGGCCTTCGGCCAGTGCGCCAGTTCACGAGCGACCACGTCAGCCACGACATCCGGGGGCGCTGCAACGACAACCACGTCAGGAACGTCGTCGCTGTCCGCAGCGAGTACACCAGCTCCGAGGTCGCGAGCCAGCGCGGCAGCCGTAGGCGAGGGGTCATCCAGCGAGACCCGGAACCCCTTGCGGGACAATGCCATTCCAAGACTCGCGCCGATAAGACCGGTGCCGACAATCCTGACCCGCTGTCCGTCGAAAGCCACGGCCACGCTCATTGGGCCAGGTCGCGGCGTAACCCGACGGCTCCCCGTAGGTAGACGTGCTTGATCTGCTCACGGGACAGCGTGGTGTTCACGTGGGCCATCAACCTGATCACCATCGGCATCGCACCGACGACATCCAGCTCCTGCGAGCACATCAACGGGACGTCACCCAGGCCGAGCTCACGCGCCGCCACCGCAGGGAACTCACTTCGCACGTCCGCGGTCGCGGTGAAGAAGATCGAGATGACGTCATCCTTGGTCAGCGAGTTCGCCTGAAGGACGGACGAGACAAGCTCGCGCGTCGAGGACAGCACGTGCTCACGCTCATCAACATCGAGCTGGATAGCGCCCCTGATGGCGCGAACGGCGCTGACCGGCATAGGTGTATCGCTCACACCCTCAACGCTAGCGACCAGTGACGCCGTGACGTCATCAGAGTCCAGCAGCTGAGTACAGCTGGCCGATCTCGGGCTGGTTGAGTGCCCGCATCCGACCCGAGCGCAGGTCACCGAGCCGGATCGGCCCGACATCGGTGCGCACCAGCGTGATCACGGGGTGACCCACGGCCTCGAGCAACCGCCGGACGACGTGTTTGCGGCCCTCGTGCAGCTGGAGCTCGACCAGCGCCTTGCCGGGGGCGGAGTCCACGAGCTTGAAAGAGTCAACCTTGACCGCCCCGTCCGGGAGCTCGACGCCGGCGCGCAGGATCTTGCCGAGGTCACGAGGCACTGGTCCCGGGATCTGGGCCAGATACGTCTTCAGCACGCCGTATGACGGGTGCTGGAGCCTGTGTGCGAGCTCGCCGTCGTTGGTCAGCAGCAACAGTCCCTCGGTGTCGACGTCCAGGCGCCCGACATGGAAGAGCCGCTCCTTGCGGTTGCTCACATAGTCGCCGATACAGGGGCGGCCCAGGTCGTCGCTCATGGTGGATACAACGCCCAGGGGCTTGTTGAAGGCTAGGTAGACCCGCGACTCGTCGAGCTGGACCCTGGACCCGTCGACGTTGACCGTCTGCCTGACCGGGTCGATCCGAACACCGAGCTCGGTGACCAGATGACCGTCCACCTCGACGCGCCCTGCGGTGATGAGGCTCTCGCACGTTCGCCGGCTCCCGACGCCGGCCGCTGCCAGGAGCTTCTGCAGGCGCACACCATCGGGATCATGGACATCGACCTTGGCCGTTGGCTTCTCCCGCTGGGGGGGCAGCCGGGTGGGCTGGCTGGGTTTGGTGGTGCCACTGCTGCCGCGCTGGGGATCCCTGCCCCGCTTGGCTCCACCTGAACGGGTGCCCTCGGCCGAGTGTCTTCGTGGGGCATCGGCTTCGCCACCAGTTGGCCTGCGGGGGCTCATGCCCGGCTCTGTTCTGCAAGTTCGTCGAGCACGTCAACCTCGGGTAGGTAGGGGGCAAGCGCCGGCAGCTCGTCCAGTGAGCCCAAGCCAAGTCTTTCCAGGAAGAAGGACGTCGTGCCGTACAGCGTTGCACCATTCTCGCCTTCGGCCCCCATCTCCTCGATCAGGCCCCGGCTGTGCAGGGTCCGGACGACGCCGTCGACGTTGACGCCTCGAACGGCACCAACTCGTGCCCGAGAGATCGGCTGGCGATAGGCGATGACTGCCAGGGTCTCCAGGGAGGCCTGCGTGAGCCTGGCCCGCTGGCCGTCCATCAGGAACTTCTCGACGACAGGGGCATAGTCCGCGCGGCTGTAGATCCGCCACCCACCGGCGATCGCCTTGACGGTGAACCCGCGATTTCCTGCGTCGTAGTCGGCCGCCAGCGCGTGCAGGTGCTCGACGACGTCGTCCACGGGCAGCTCCAGTGCCGATGCCAACGACATCTCAGTGACCGGTTCGTCAACGACCATCAGCACAGCCTCGATCGCGCCCCGTGCGCCGCCGGGAAAGTCGTTGATGTCAAAGGCGACCTGCTCGTCCGCGACCTCGCTCGGCGCAACCTCTCCGGTCTCTGGCTCGACGAGCTGGTTCTCGCCCCAAGGGGCTGATGTCTCACTCAACTGGATCCACCGTCTCTTCTTCGCTCCCTGAGTCCTCATCAGGCTCATCGAACTCGTCGAACTCGTCACTGACACCAATCTCGCCGTCGTCCTGACCTGTCCAGCGGACGGTCAGCTCTGCGAACGACTCGCTCTGGTCGAACGCGATGGCCGACTGGTGGAACAGCTCCAACAGTGCCAGGAAGCGCGCGACGATCACCAAGGTGGTCTCGGCGTCGGCGACAAGGGACCCAAAGGAGCACGAGCGCGAGGCCCTCAGCCGGTTGACGATCAAGGCGGCCTGCTCGCGAACGCTCACCGTTGGGGTGTGGAGATGCGCCAGACCGACCGTGGGCACCTCTTTGGGCGTGAGCGCGCGGGCGGCAACCATGGCCAGCTGCTCGGCCGTGATGCTCATCACCAGCTCGGGCAACAGCACGGCGAACTGGGGTTCCAGACCTGCCTGGCGCGCCGTCATACGGGCTGCGGCGGCCATCTTCTCGGCGAACGAGCCGGCGACCTGCTTGAACGCGCGGTACTGCAACAGCCGGGCGAAGAGCAGGTCCCGTGCTTCGATGAGGGCGAGATCCTCCTCGTCCTCCAGGCCCAGCTGCGGTAGGAGGCGGGCCGACTTGATGTCGAGCAGGGTGGCGGCCACGAGCAGGAACTCCGAAGCCTGACTCAGGTCCCACTCGGTGCCAGAGGCCTGATGAGCTCTGATGTGGGCCATGAACTCATCGGTCACGGTTGCCAGGGCGATCTCAGTGATGTCCAGCTTGTGCTTGGAGATCAGACCCAGCAGCAGCTCGAACGGGCCCTGGAAGACGTCGAGGTGCACCTCGAACGGCTGAGCGTCGGCTCGGTGCAAGACGCCGCCCGGAGTGAGCTCGGTGCCGCTGCCTTGCGTCCATGTGGTGACGACGTCGGCGGGCTCGTTGACAGCTCCGCCGTTGACGGCAGCGTCGATCACCCCGGCAGCGACCTCTGGAGCGGAGGCCTCAGCCATTCTCCTCAGGCCACCCCGCCCCGCGAGATGAGCTCACGGGCCAGCTGCCGGTAGGCCTCGGCGGCAGGGTGGGTCGGCGCATAGGTCGTGATGGGCTCGCC
>DASVHT010000209.1:0-4257 GCA_036382455.1 Dermatophilaceae bacterium | reverse complement strand
AGCTTGCGGAACGCCGGCTCGGTCGGGCCGCCCTCGGTCTCGGCGGCGGGGGAGCGGCAGCCGTGGCTGGCCTAGGCGGTGCGGGTGTTCGCCGCCTTGGCCGCCCCCACCAGGCCGGCGGCCGCGCCCAGCAACCCGGCCTGCTCGCCGGCGACCGCCGGGGCCCGCAGGGCCCCGGCCGGCTCCCCCCGACCATCGACGGCTGGCCCGGCCACCCCCGCCCCGTCGGTATCGGACCCCACCTCGGCGTCCAGCGTCCCCACCCCACCGACGGCGAGCGGCGCGGGTTGCGGGGGTCCCGGGGCTGCCGCCCCGGGGGTCGGTGTCATAGTTAGCGTTATAGCGGGCCAGATAACAGCGGCCTGGACTGACACGCCGGTCGGTCCGAACTAGCCCGAACAGATCTTAATTTCGAGGCTGTCGGCGGCGACCGACGAAAGTTGCGGTGCCCGTGCCCATCTGGTCTATGCCGCTGAGCTGCACGTTTCCCTATCGCGACGGCCCGTGAGCCGCCGGGTTACGGAACGCCCAGGGTCAGCAACGGGCTTCGGAGATTCGGTCGAGGCCGCCCGCCCCGTGCCTTGATGGCGCCACCAGGGAACACCTACCTGCGGCCGGCACCGAAGCGCAGCGGGCTCCGTTCCACACGCGACGATCGGCGTAGATACAGGCATACAACATTGTTTGGTTGTCCGGAAAAGGTCGGCAGTCCGCGATGGGGTTGGCGGCGGACCGGGCATCGGCCGCTCGACTACTCGACTTGTTGCCGTACCTTTTCGACAAAGGCATCGGCCGCCGGTCCCGCCGGCCCCAGGAACTCGCGAACGATGCGCTCCCAGTCGTCAGCCATGTGTGTGGCGTAGCGCCCGGTCGCCACCATGCGGCTGAGCAGCCACTGCTGCACCTCGTCGTCAGCCGCGAGGTTCCCGGTCTGCCTCGCGTGAGCACGCAGATCCGCGTTCCCCCCCGACATGATGAGGCTCTGTAGGCCGCCGGCCAGCGGGTGCGGGACCAAGAAGTACGGGAAGTGCGGCACCTGATCATAGAGCTCATGGAACCAGTCGAGCACCCCCGGTACGGCATAGATGGAGTCGGCCTCGTCCTCTAGCTGGGGGAAGACGATCATGACAGACCCCTGCATCTCCCGGACGTCCGCCGGCTTCTGCCCGTAGCCGAACAGCGTCGGGAATCCCCCGAGGTCGCGGGAGGCGACCCAGTCGGCGGGCACCTCCAGCTGGCGCAGCTCGCTCACGGCGCCATCGCAGCCAGTTCCTCCTCGGACGTCTGCCGCTCCCCTTCTTCATCGGCGACCCGCAGGCGGAGCGCAGTCATCTTCTGCTCGTGCTGGAGCTCCGTCAGACGTTGCTCGTTCGCTATCCGCCGCATCTCCTCGACGTGCTGGTACCGGCGCTTGAGCACACCAGCGATGCTCCTGACGGTAGCGGGGCCGCCCAGGCTGACGACAAGCGCGATGATCAGCGGCTCTCTCAGTTCCTCCCCGTCATGCGCAGGAACCGCCTCCAGCGCCGCATCGTCACCGCAGTCCTGCTCGATCTCGCGACGCAGCCACTCCAGCTCAGCTGGATGGCCTTCGATGATGAGGTCCATTAGTTCCTCCGGTGTCGTTATCGGGCGGTGCAAGGTCCACCGGGACGAGACACGAGCCGTCGTCGGCGACGCGGTGCTTCGTCGTGTAGCGGAGAAAGGGCGGGAACCCGCAGTCCTCGGCGCGCTGCGGAATGGGAAACCAGGCATGGCAGAGCCCCGTGCGGTGGACTCGACAGCCGGCGTGCGGACAGCGCGGATGAGGGCCGTGAGCGCCGGCGGCGATGCCCTTCCAAACCGACCGTGCGCGGTAGATCTCCTTGGCCAAGTCGAGGTACGTCACTCCCGGGATGTCCGCGAAATTGGTCTTAACGAGCAACGGCGAAATCGCCATCACCGAGGAACCCAGCGGGAAGTCATCGCCCAGCAGTTCTATCACCAGCAGGGGCGGCATCAGCGTTACGGCGAGGGCCGGCAGGTCCCCGTTCCGTGGGAGGCACCGCCACGGTTGGGTGAGGAAACGCGTGATCGCGCCTGGCGCCTCGTCGCCGTCGCCCTCCACATGGATCCGGGTCAGCGGCGAGACGGCGAGCTGGCCCCCTCTGTGCAGTAGGGTGGCGAGCGCCTCCGGCGGCAGGAGCCCTTGCGGGTCCGCGACCTCAGGCTGGTCCATCGTCACGGAGCCGAGGTCCGCCGGCCCGAGGTAGTCCCTTAGATGGCTCAGTAGGATCGACTCAAGCGTCTCGAGCGTGTCCCAACGGGCAAGAATCTCAGGCCCGTTGTGGTTCACCAACGCGAAGCACTTAAAAAATGCCCAGAGCGGACGCGTCGTCCCGAACGCCAATCGCACGAAGAGCGGCAAGGTGCGGTACGCCGGCTCCGTCCCCATGTGGCGCGCCATCATCAGGAAAAGGCGGCTGTAACGGGGGCTCTCCCGCAACCAACGGCGATAGGCCGCGCCGTTCCCCCTCGAGCCGATCTCGGTGCGGTACTGGAAGATCTGCGCATCCTCCTCCACCAAGTCGAGTTCAGTTAGCAACCCTCGGGCGACAGTCCCCGGAGGCACCGCCTCAATGTGCACGCCGTCCTTGCGCACGGTGACCTTGACAGGGATCTCGCTCAGCACGTTGGACTGCGCCCAGTCCTCCCTGAGCCGAAAGGGCAGCGGAATCGGGTATTCGCCGGGATTGGACGCGAGCAATGTGCTGACGCCGCTCATGATCCGGCCTTGCCGCGCGGCACGCAGGAATAGGTAGGGGTAGCTCGCCACCTGGAGCACGTGCGCCCATTCATGGGCCAGCAGACTGCGATACCGCTCGTAGGCCATGTGGAGGACGCTGTACTTGTAGTCGGTGGACCCCGGATCGGTTCGCGCGGCGAGGACCAGCTCCCGCGTCCACGGGTCGTCCCCGCCGAGCCGGAGGAAGACCGCACCGGAGACGAAGTCGGCATGTGAGAGGGACAGCTCCATGGTTGTCACCTCGGTCCTGGGCAATATGCCGAGGACCGTAGTGCCAAAGGCTGCGGCCGGTCGAGACGGTTAGGGGCATCCACAGGACCGGGCACCGCACGCTGACCAGCCGTGCGTGCAAGCCGTCGCGGTCGCGCAGGTTGATGGTGTTGATCCGAAGACGCTGACGCCCGCATCGCCGACGTAGTTCTTATGGTCCTGTGCCAGAACGTGCGTTCCCTCGGGTCGCACGTCCTCGGCAGCCCTTCGGTCCGGCACCAGCTCGGCCGGAGCAAGGAAGCCTCGACGAGGAGCTGCACCACCTGCTCCGCGTTGCTACCTTCTACCGGCAGCCGAGAGTCCAAGCGGTCGCTCAGCGAGTACTTGCCGGGCGCCTTGACCAGTGCCTGGCGACGGTCGACGTCTAGCTAGCGGCCGCAGCTGATCAATTGCGGGCAACCACCGGCACGCAAGCCTGGCCGATGCCCGAGCGACGCCGGGCAGAATGGGTCGTCACGGCACGAGAAGTCCTCGGTGAAGCGGCCAACGCAGCCGCTCGCAGGGCACAGGCATGACCTGGGAGCAGGCGATGGCCTTCGCCCTGCACCAGCTCGCCGCGCCAGACCTACCCACCCATCGCCTGCTGAGGCCGGCGGACCGGTAGCCGCGGGCAGGGGCCGGGCCAGCCCGTGCCACTGACCCGCGTCGACTACATGTCGCCGACCGTAGGCCCCAGGTCGCGGCCCCGAACCCCTGGCGACTCCAGATAAGCTACAACCGAACAATCAAGACCATCAAGCGTGTATCGGTTGCTCGGATGTGGATTTCGCAACGAACGGTCGTACCGACGGCGCATCATGCTGCACATCGCCGCGACCGCGGCGTGACCACCACTCCTGCGGAGATCATTTCACGGTGTACCGCCGAAGAGCCCGTAAAGCAGCCCACCCAGCCACTTCTGGGCGGACCCTTTTGGCTGCCCTACGCTGAACAGGCTATTTAAAGGGGGGGCTATCCTCACTAGCGAGGTTGGCGCCGTTTGCGGTAAGCGATAGGTTTACGGTGTATTGGCCGGGCACATTTGGCAGGGGAACCCAGAGGTCAAAGGCTGTGGTGTCGTCGTCCGTGCCTGCGACGAGGCGGTAGGCGGCGGTCGTGCCTAGCCACTTGCCGAAGAGCGCGGTTGTTCCGCCAGCCTGGTAAATCCTCCAGGTGACCAGAACTGCCTGGCCACGCAAGCCTACTAGCTCGACGTTCGCTGT
>DASVHT010000208.1:0-3979 GCA_036382455.1 Dermatophilaceae bacterium | reverse complement strand
GCGGTCATGCCATTGGTTCCGACCGGGACCGAGGTCATGCCCGTGATCGCAACAGGGACCGAGGTCATGCCCCTGGCTGCTACGGGCACCGCGGCGCCGATGGTGTCGACTCAGCGGATGGAGGCTGCTGCTGCCCCTGAGGTGGTGTCGGCTCAGCGGATGGAGGCTGCTGCTGCGCCGGCAGTCGCGGCCCAGCGTGTTGTGGTCACCGCGGCGCCCTTGGCCGAACCCGCCATGGCTGCGCGCCCTGAGCCCGTTGGCCCAGGTGCCCCCAATGGCGGCGCTCCCGTGCCGCCGCCGGACGACCGGGGGAGCGACCGTCGGCGACTGGTGTTGGCCTTTGCCGCGATGATCGTGGCCGCGTTCGGAATGGCGTTCCTGCTGAGCCAGCTCAGCGACAAGGGTGGCACTACCGCCGTCCTGGGCACGTCCGCGACCGCGCCGGTGAAGACCACAGCGCCCCCCGCGCCGAGAGTTACCGAGCCGCCGGCTGTCAATGACGGCGAGCACACGAACCTCGTGGACTTCGTGACCTCCTACTACGCCGACGTCACTAAGCACAGGGACCGCACGTGGGATCAGCTGACACCGAGAATGCAGAACGCTGCGGGCGGTCGCGACGGATACGACGCCTTCTGGAAGACGATCGACAAGGTCCAGGTCAACCAGATCCAGGCCACTGCGTCTGAGCAGAGGGCCGTGGTCAACCTCACGTTCAGGCTCAAGGGAGGCAGAACGTCGACCGAGACCCATCAGTTCACCTTCGTCACCAATGGCGGGGACTACCTCATCGACAGCGACCGGTTCCTCGGCTGAGCCCCGCCCTGATGAGCCGAGAAGATCAACCCCACCGGTTGACGACCTGGGTCCCTGAGATAGGACGAGGACATGAGAACCAACCGCGTGTTCGGCGCAGCGGCATCGATCTCAGCTGGGATGTGCGATGAAGAGTAGTGCGGTGCTGCAGGACGGCTCAGTCGTCCTGATACGACAGGTTCACTGCGGGGACGCCCCACTGCTGGCGGAAGGCTTCGCCAGGTTGAGCTTCGAATCTCGCAAGCTGCGATTCCTAACCGGCAAACCGAGCCTGACCCCGGCCGAGCTGAAATACTTCACTGAGATCGACCATCACGACCACGAAGCCCTTGGCGCGCTGGATCCAGTCGATGGCCGCGGCCTTGGCGTCGCTCGCTTCATCCGGCACGCCGAAGACCCGGAGGGAGCCGAAGTTGCCGTCACCGTCATCGACGAGTGGCAGGGCCGAGGACTCGGCACCGAGCTGCTGAAGCGGTTGGCGGATCGCGGCCGCCAGGAAGGCATCCATCGCTTCACTGCACTGGTCGCAGCCGATAACGCGGCCGTGGTCGGGATACTGGGAGAAAGCCAAGGCGTTCGTGTCACCCACCGTGAGTCCGGCACCGTCGAATACGAGATCACATTGCCACCCCTCGGCCTGGGCGAGGAGCTTCAGGCCCTGTTGCGTGCATTCGGGCGGCGCCAGGTCAAGTCGCCGGCGTCCATCCGAGACACCTTGGGTGCCCTCACACCCAAGGACTTCACCGATAGCAGCTCGGGAACCGACAGCTGACTCGTTCGCGACCAGCCGTCAGCGACCAGCCCGCCAGCGACCAGCCGGCAGCGAACACCATGCTCCGTTCGCCATTGGGAATGTTTGAACGATCAACTAAGTTGGGCAGTGTGACATAGATTGTCCACTTCGTTCTTAGGGATCACCATGAACACAGGTCTGCTCGTTCTTCGGCTCGTCCTCGGCCTGCTGCTGGTTGGTCATGGCAGCCAGAAGCTCTTCGGCCTGTTCGGCGGTCCAGGCCTCGCTGGCGCCGGCGGCTTCTTCCACTCGCTCGGGTTCCGCCCGGGCAGGCCCATGGCAATCGTCGCTGGTGCCTCCGAAGCAGGCGCAGGAGTACTGCTTGCGTTCGGCCTGCTCACCCCGTTGGCATCGGCCGCCATCATCGGCACGCTCGTGGTTGCCGGCTCCGTCCACTGGGCGGCGGGGGTGTGGGGCCAGAACGGTGGTTACGAGCTGCCGCTGTTCTACGTCACTGCTGCCGCTGCGCTCGCCTTCACGGGGCCAGGAGCCTACTCGCTGGACAACGCCCTCGGCCTCGACGGATTCGCCGGAGTCGGCTGGGGTGTCGCTGCGCTCGTTGTCGGGGGGTTGTCCGGGCTCGCGGTCGTCGCTCGTGGTCGGCGTGCCCTTGCCGCCGATGCCGTCGCGCAGCCAGCTACAGCGGAGAGCATTACCGCCTGAGGCTTGTCGCAGCCCAGGGGACCGGAGCCCGTTCCTGCACGATGGGACGAGCTCCGGTCGAATTAACGGACAGACCAGAAGCTCCCCCTGATCGGACCCTTTGCCCGGCGGCCGGACCTGTCGGTCTGGCCCGGGCGTCCGGAAGCGACGGCGGACACGGGATCAGTGCTACCAAGGTCTTCACGCTGGACCCGTCGACGGCCGGCAACAACCCAGAAGGTGTGGCGTGGGACAGCCGCAGCCAGACATTCTTTGTCGGGACCGTGGGAACAGGCACCATCTACCGGGCTTCGCTCCGCGATACAACACTGCGGCCGTTCATCACCCCACCCGCAGCCGACCCCGCGGACTCCGCAGTCGGGATGAAGGTGTCCCGCGGCAAGCTCTACGTGGCGGGTGGGACAACAGGCAGCATCTATGTGTATGACATCAGGACCGGCGCGCTGATGGCGCGCTTCGAGACCGGCTCGGGCGGGTTCCTCAACGACCTCGTGGTGACCGAGGAGGGTGACGTCTACGTCACCGACTCCTTTCGCCCGATGCTCTGGCATCTGACCCGCGCCATGATCAAGGCGGGCACCGGGACACCCCAGGCCATCAACGTCGGACCGGAGATCGCGTACACGACTGGCCAGTTCAACCTCAACGGCATCGTCGCGCGACGCGACGGTCGCGAGCTCATCGTCGTCAGCACGTTCTCCGAGTCGCTGTCCGCATAGACATTGACCGTCACAACTCGGCCGCCAGGAAGATCACCAAGATCGACGCTCCCGCGCTCGCGGGTGACGGATTGCTGATCGACCGGGGACAGTTGCTCGTGGTTACGGGCGACCCGGCGGAGGTGACAGTGCTGAACCTCTCGCGCCACGACTCGCGTGCCCGCGTCAGCAAGGTACTGACTGATTCGTCGATGCATGGATCGTCTACGATCGCCCACGCCGAGAACCGATACCTGGTGGTCAACGCCGACTTCACCCACAGTGCGTTGCCGTTCACCGTTTCTGCTCTTCCCCGCGGTCGCAGCGAGAGCCACCACTAACGACCGCAGAGTCGTCATCGTTTGGTGGCTGTGTCCAGGCGCAGTCATCAAACGCAGTCATCAAGCGCGGTCACCAAACCCGACCACATCGGCCCGCATGGCCTGCGGCTCGCCCGGCCGCAAGCCATGCAGCCGGGGGTCCGGCCGTCCGCCATGCGCCGGGGTCCAACAACATGCCGGGGGGCCAGCCGGGAACCGCGGTGCGTCTGGGTCGCCGATTGACCGATCGTGAGCGTTGACCTGTCAGATCGCGACGTGGTCAGGCCTGTCGGGGCCGGTTAGCTCTGTCGGGGACCGAGCCAGGTCGGATTGGGGCCGGTCAGGTGTGCCAGGTGACGTCGCGTGCGGTGACGGTGGCGGTGAGGTCGTGTTGGTGGGCCCAGACGTGGTGGTACTCACAGACCAGCGCGAGGTTGAGCAGGGCGGTGGGTCCGCCGTCGATCCAGTGTTTGACGTGGTGGGCGGCGCACCATTGGGGTGGGCGCCCGCAGTCGGTGAAGGTGCAGCCCTTGTCTCTGGCCCATAAGGCGGCCAGCAGGGCTGGGGTGACCAGGCGTTTGGTTCGCCCGACGTCCAGGGGTTGGCTTTGGCTGCCCAGGACCATGGGGATGATGGCTGCGTCGCAGGCGAGCTTGCGGATGGTTTGCGGTGAGAGGACGGTGCCGTCC
>DASVHT010000207.1:0-1864 GCA_036382455.1 Dermatophilaceae bacterium | reverse complement strand
CTGCTCCGCCCGCTGCTGGCCGCAGACCGCCCACCCGCTCCGCTGCCCGTCCGGCAAGCCCTGCGCACCCTCGACCGGGCTGTCACCGACTACGTGTCCGAGGCGCGCATGACTGCCTGAACTCGGCTCAAACGTCAAGTCGCTAGCGACCCAGGGTCGCTAGTGCCGGACGCAAGCCCACAGTCCCAATGGCCCTCTGGCCGGCTTCGCCGCTCTACCATGCCGGGATGAGTCAATCTCTGACACAGTCTCCGGTACGTGCATCATCCGGGTCATGGCACCGTGGAACTTCCTGGGGAGCCACCAGCGGTCTCGTCGCGCTAATGCTCGGCATCGGCGGAGGACTCCTGGAAAGCGCATTGTCGCGGCCCTGGCCGGCGGCGGGCGACCCGTCCTACACGTCGTTCCTAACGCAGAACCGGACGCCGCTCCTGACCCAGAGCCTGCTGTTCGTATTCAGCGCGGCCGCGATGATCTGGTTCCTGGGCTACGTACGCGCCCGCCTGCTCCGCTTCGAAGGCACGCCAGGAACATTGTCCTCCATTGCATTCGGCGCCGGGCTCATCGCGGCCGCGATGAATATCAGCGGCCAGGCGGCGCAGATCGTCTTGACGCTGCCATCCGCCGCATCGCTGGATACCCACGCAGCCGGCACCATCGAGGATCTCTGCCTCGTGATCCTGACCCTGGCTGACCTTCCCCTAGCGGTGATGTTCGCCGCCATCGCGGCGCTGTCCCTGGGCCCGCACGCTTACCCGGCATGGCTGGGCTGGATCGCCGTGGCAGCAGCAGTCGCGGCCCTAATCTTCACGTTCTCCTTGGTCCCGGTCAGCGGCCCGCTGTCACCCCCGGGCTGGCTGACCAGTCTCTTACGCCTGGTGCCGGCCCTCTGGTATATCCCCGCCACAGTCATCATGATCCGAAACCACCCGGTCCGGTAGCACCGCGACGTTCATTGTTGGCGGCACTCATCTCCCGCCGCCCGGGCTTCGGGATACCGCAGCCCGGCCTTGCGCTTCCTATTGCAGTGGTGGGGGCGGCCGCGACCATGCCGGGGCGGACCGTGGAGGGGAACTCGGAATGAGCCTCAGCAGGCAGATCGGCCCTGAGTTCCAGGTGTTCGACTTCACGCGCGCCCGGCGCACCTATGAGGTATTAGGCGCATCCCGCAGGGCAGAAGGCGCCCGCGTCTCTTGCAGAATCCACTCCTCATATGCCGAGTTCCCATCGACGATGGGTAGGGCGATGACGCAGGGGACATCGTATGGGTGGTCGCGGTCGGCTCGTTCGACGATGGCAGGCACGAGGTCGCGCCGGGTGTGGAGAGCGACGCGGGCCTCGGGGTCGTCTTGGATTTCGCCTTCCCAGCGGTAGATGGAGCGGATGGCGGCAATGTTCTGTCCGCAGGCAGCGAGCCGGTCTTCCACGAGTTGGCGGGTGAAGCCGGCGAGCCATTCGGCGTCGGGTCCGGTGATGATGACTTCGCAGACTTCGTCGCTCACGATGGGACTCCTTTTTCTTGCTTCAGAGTGTTCATAAGGTTGCGGACCTCGACTTCGGTCTTGGCCATCGCGCCCCAGCCGGTAATCATGGGCCCGTCGTAGCTGAGGCCGACCCAGCGGCCGGTCATGGTTTGGCCGTGGGGGTGGACGACGAAGTACATGGTGCCTTTGGAGCGGACCGAGCCTTCGGTGGCGACGTACCAGCCCATAAGGATTTCGTTGTCCCAGAGGCGGAGTTCACCGCGCCAAAGGTAGCCGCCGCCAGTGACGTCGGTCCCGCGGGTGATCGCGTCGATGGTGATGAGCTCGCCGCGCTGTTGGCAGCGGACTTGGTGGGCGTTGATGACTTCGGTGCCGTCTTT
>DASVHT010000206.1:0-4125 GCA_036382455.1 Dermatophilaceae bacterium | reverse complement strand
GCGGGTCGGCCGCTGGCTGGTACCCGTCGTGTTCATCACCATCGGCACCGTCATCCTCATCGAGTCCGGCGTCACCGCCCGACTCTTGTAGCCGAGGACAGCTACATCGCCCCTGGTGACTCGTTCCTTACCGACACCCCTATTGCCAAGACTCGTGTATCCGGTGACGCCCGATCAGCCCAGTCCCTATGCGGTGATGCCGTCTGTGACACGGCCTGGGGCGTTGAGGAACTCAATGAGCCGGTAGGTGTTCCAGTAGCCGCGCGACCGCCCGAATGCGTCTGTGCGCCGGGTACCACTGTCCCAGCTGGTAGCCGGGCGGTTCTGTGTCCGCACTCCCCAACGACCGACGAAGCCCCACCACGATGGCAACTCGGCCACGTCCGGTCTTGGCAGGGGGTACGCGGCGACGGGGGGTGTGGGGTCGAAGCCGAACCGATTGATGAATCGGAGAATCATCCCTGCGCCGTTGCCGGAAGGAGGGACGCCCGGGCGGTGAGGCTGTGCCTGTCCCGGAGGAAGCGCCGCCGCCCCGCCATCGCGGGCGACGTCGGCGCCAGCCGGGTCCGGAGCCTCGTCCACAGGCGGATCGTCGCGGAGGAACAACGAGAGCAGAAACAGGATGAGACCGATGAGGAAGACGACGGCCGCGATGATGAGGCAGACGATGCATGCGGGCGTCAGCGGCGGCGGTGCCAACCCAAGACAGACACCGGCCGCTGTCCCGGCCGCTCCCATCAACGCTCCACCGAGAGGGTTGAGCGTGGTGTTGGGCTGGGAATCGCCAGTGTGAATAATGGCGGCAGTACTAAACAGATTCTTGTGGGTGCCGCCGGTGACGTAGGCTAGGGCGTGGTTGGAGAAAGTGGAGACTGCTAGGTCTGAGTTGCCGACATTAAACAGCGGGCGTACTTCGGCCTTGAGCGGCGAGTCGGAGTCAGCGCCGTGGTCGTATCCGCGGCTGTAAGCGATGAAGCGTGCCTCGGCCCCGACGACCTCCGTGTGACCGGGGCCGGCTTCGGACGGTGGGACCTCAACCACTTCGAGGCTGAACTCCGGCCGTCCCTGCTCATCGCGGTGGTCACTCGGACGACCTCTGAGGTAGACCGTGATTGCCTCCCACTGGCCCTCCCTGCGGCGGGAGTCGTCGTTATTCACCAGCGGTGACGGCTCCATCGCCGGGTAGAGCATGTAATAAGTCAGGGCGATGTAGGTATCCAAGTCCGTGAGCACGGTGTCCGCAGAGTGCTGACTGGTGCCGATGGCGGGCGGAAAATCCGGGTGGTCGCCGGTGCGGGTGACCCGGTCGTGGTCTTGACGTGGGTACATGCCAGCCCATTCGCACTCGACGTACACCGTCGGCTGATTGGACCGGGGCAACGTGAAGCTTGGTGTGCGGGCCGGCGAGTCGATGGGCAGAGCTGGGTTCAGCTGATGGCTCAGGGTGCGGAAGAGGAGATCGTCGTACGCGGCCGACCCTTGCGTGAAGCGCGGGGCCAACGGATCCCCAGGGTCCGGCGCGTCCTCCCAGCCGCCAACGTCAAGGAAGACGTCTCGCACACTCGGGTCGAACCCGAACGGCTGGCCGATGCCGTTGGGCGGGTTAGCGTCCAACGTCAGTCGATGTCCCGCCGGGGTGTGGGCGCCGGCCACAACATCAGCGTCGCTGAACACGGTGGCCGCCCGGGCGACGTTGAGGACGGCGGTGCCCCGTTCATGCGTCGTGGCGTCTGGCCACGGTTCGGTACTTTCATGGTCGAGGACTTCCTCGGCCGCCACCGGGAAGAACCGCTCACTGGGATCGAACAGCAGGAAGGGCGCGAAAGCCTTCCCGAGCGCCACCATCGTGTCGTTGCTAAACATCGTCAGGTCCTTTGCCCTGGAGCCGGGTGAGGTGTTCCGCGACATCGACAAGCTGCTGCGGCTGCATCCCGACCTTGTCCCAACACAGCGCCGAGACCAACTTGGTCAGTTCGTCCCACGGCAGCGGCAAGGACTTCAGTAAGTCCGCTTGCCGATCTCGGAGCGCGGCCATGTCGGCGAGGCCGAGGCGGCTCTGGGTAAGCATGGCCAGCTGCGCCAGCGCGAGGGTGTATCCAGCCTGGTCCTTCTGCGTGAAGGCCGCCCAGGCCACCTGCGCGAGGGCCTCCTGCTGCTTGGTGGCGCCCTCGTCGTCACCTCGGACGGCCGCGACCAGGTCGTAACCGAAGGCCAGGATGTCTCGAGCCTTTTGCTCAACCTGATCGGCGGTCGCCCCTTGAGCCCTCAGTCTGGCCGCTGCTTGGTCGAGCGCCTCTCGGTCCCTGCAGCACGGGTCGAGCAACCCGTTCGCGTCCTTGAACGGGTCGTAGGCATACAGCCAAGCCTCGCGCAGATGCCCCGCAAAGGTGTACGTGGCGGGCGCCTCAGGCCAGTGCCCAATCGCGAGCCCGTGCGGACCAAGGGAACGGACCGGTCCTCGAACGCTGTAGTTGGCGCCTATGGGAGCGCCGTCCAGAAAGATCAGCGCTTGATTGATCCCGTCGTGCTGGATCTCGCCCGTGTACCACCTTCCGGGCTGGACGAGGCCGGCGGCCGACGTCACCCCGAGCCAGTTGCCGTCCCGATCCAGAATCGTGCCGGTCACCGATCCGTTCGGTCCAACGAACAGGGCGAAGCTCAGGTGCCCTTCCATCAGGTTGTACCGGCGGGTAATCGGACCGGGCGGGTCCAGATTGAAGGTGACGACTGCACGTACAGCGCCAATGTTTTCCAATGTTGGACTGCTCGCCACGCGCACTTGGCTTGCACCGCCGTTGAACTGAAAACTCGGTGCGTATGGCGGTGCCGCGGGGGTTACATCCATCGCCGCACCGTGGTTCCGGTTGTTCGACAGGTCGAACGCGCTTCGAGCGTAGAGATGGTGAACGACGAGACGATTCATATGGCGGCTCTAGTCGCTAGGTCACAGAAGTGGTCGCAACACTTGGTCCTGCAGGACAAACGCCGGACTGGCTAGCCAAAACCTCTGCCGGGCAATCCGGTGTCGCGACGACGCACCCTGGTCCTGTGTGACCGCGACCGGTTCCAAGGCCAAGCTTGTCCGAAGCCGCCTAGAGCGTCAAGAACTTCAGGCTCGGCGGCGGCGGAAGGTGATCGGGACAACTTGGCCGCCGCGGGCAGGACGGCGCCGCCGCCTGCTCGAAGCCGCCGCATCCCGGTTGGCCGCGCCCGTGGGCAGCGGTTCGGCCGACTCCCGTCGCCACAACTGCGTCGGGACATGCCAGAGTCCACACGGGACGGCTAGAGACCCAGCACGGGGGGCACATGGGACAGCCCGACGGCAGCGGCTCAAACGAGCGGCGGCCATCTTCGCGACGACCGTTCCTGCCGAGCCGCCGTGGCCATTTGGGGCGTAGCAGTCGGGATCGGGGTCAACACCCTGGCCACCGACGTCGGCTACCGGGGGGCAGCCGGCGCAGCCGGGGTGGCCGCCGTCCTGATCAGCGCCGGGTGGCTCCACGACCTCTCCAAGCGGCTGCCGCGAGCACCGCTCGTCCGCATCGCCTCCAGAGGTCTGCTGGCCGCGGCCGCAGTCGCGGCCGTCCTGGCCATCGCTTCGCCGTCCCAGTGGCAGGGCTACGACACGATCACCGCCGCCGCTCTCGCCATCGCGGCCACCTTGATCCGCACCCAACTGGCGGACGCCGTGACCCTGCTGGGCGGGGTCGCATTCATCGGCGTCGGGGTCGCGCTCGTCGGCGACGGGATGGCCGTCCTGGCCGACCACCACCTGTTGGCCGGAGTGGCGCTCATCGGCCTCGGAGTCGCGGCCATCGGCGTCGGGGCGGCGTTCACCGCCAATCGCGCCCTGCTGGGCGGGGTCGCGGGCATCGGCCTCGGGGTCGCGATCATCGGCGGCGGGGTGGCCGTCCTCGCTGACCGCCTCCCCCCGTTGCTCGGGGTCGCAGTCATCTTCGCCGGGGTCGGGGGTATCGGTCTCGGGGTCGTCGTGTTGCACGGGGTCGGCGCGTTCGCGCGGGTCCGGACCAGTCGATCAGATTGGAACGACCATGGAAATGCTCGAATGGGACGCCCGCAGTTACGACGCGCTGCCGTTGCCGCATGAGCACTGGGGCGCCACGG
>DASVHT010000205.1:0-3082 GCA_036382455.1 Dermatophilaceae bacterium | reverse complement strand
GGGCCGGTCTTCGTCAACCAGACGGCGGCGTTCAGCGACTACCACGGCACCGGCGCCAACCCGGCCGCCAACGCGTCATACGTCGACGCGGCATTCGTCGCCAACCGCTTCCGGGTGGTCACCTCGCGCCGCCACATCTGAGGTGTCCCGACCGCTCACCTAGGGTGCACGTGTGAGCGTTCCTTTCCAGCCGACCCTGTATGACGGTGAGGTGGTCCTGCGTCCGTGGACACTGGACGACCTCGGGGCGGCGCGGCTGCAGGGGGACCAGGAGATCGAGCACTGGTTCGGCTTCCCGGCAGGTGGTGCGCCGGGCGAGGACCTGCGCCAGACGATCGAGCAGTGGCATCGTGGCTACTCGGACTCCCGCAGCGTCGTGGGCTTTCTGGTCGAGCACCGGGGTGTGGTCGCAGGGACTGCCGAGATCCGGCAGAGGGGCGACGGCAACGGCGAGCTGTCGTGTGTGATCTTCCCCGATCACCGGGACCATGGCTTGGCGACCCGAGCTGTGCGGCTCCTGATCCGGTACGCCTTCGACGAGCTGGGGCTGCACAGGGTGGTGTCCCATGCCGAACCCCACGACCGGAGGTCGTTGGGGATCGCCTTCAGGGTGGGGCTGCGGCGCGAGGGCATCGTGCGGGCCGCACAGCTGTGGCATGGCGAACGTCGGGACTTTGTCCAGCTTGCGCGGCTGGCCACCGACCCTGAGCCCTCATCAGGGGGCGGTTTCATCGAGGTCCTGAACGCCGGCCTGCCGACCAAGCGCGTCATCGCGCAGGGGCTGATCCGCAACAGTGCCGACGAGGTCCTGCTGTGCGAGCTGACGTACAAGCAGGAGTGGGACCTGCCAGGAGGGGTGGTCGACCCGCGCGAGTCACCTGCCCACGCGGTCGTCCGCGAGATCCGCGAGGAGATGCAGGTCGAGGTGTCACCGCGGTCGCTCGCCGCAGTCAACTGGCTGCCGCCGTGGCGCGGCTGGGACGACGCGATGCTGTTCGTGTTCGACCTTGGTGTCGACGACGACGTGATCGCTCGGGCGCGACTCGAGCCGCGGGAGCTGCAGTCCCTGCACTGGTGCAGCCTCGAGGAGGTCGAGCGCCGTTCGGCGCCCTACGTCACCCGGATGCTGAGGCGAGTGGCGCAGCAAACTGAAGGGACGGCATACCTCGAGGAGGGCGCCGACCCCCACTGGTGAGCCGGTGACGAAACCTGGGGAAGCAGCGGTCACCGCTCGCCATCGGGCACGATCGTGTGCAGGAACATCGACACGAACGTGACGACGATCGATCCGAGCAGCGCGTCCCAGATGAAGTTGTCGACGTGGAAGTCGAGGCTGAACTGACCGGCGAACCACGAGGTCAGCTCCAGCATCAGCGCGTTCACGACCAGGGAGAACAGCCCGAGCGTCAGGATGATGACCGGCAGCGAGAAGAACTTCAGCACCGGCTTGACCACGGCGTTGAGAAGTCCGAAGATCACCGCCACCCACAGGATCGTGACGAGCTGACTGCTCAGCTTGGCACCGCTGGGGCCAAAGGAGATGCCCGGGAGAAGGAGGGCCGCGACCCACAGGGCGACACCGTTGACAAGGATCTTGATCGCGATCGACTTCATGGGCTCATCGTGGCATGCAGCAACCGATTCGGTCAGAAGGTGAAGGACTCGGTTCGGACACGGCGGGCCATAAGGTTCAGGTATGAGCCGCACCGTCCGCCTCCGCGAAGCCCTGGCTGCCGTCCCTGCGTACAAGCCCGGCAAACCGGCGGCCGCGCGCGAGGACATAACGACGTACAAGATCAGCAGCAACGAGAACCCCTACCCGCCGTTGCCAAGCGTTCTCAAGGTTGTCCAGGACGCCGCCACGGCGATGAACCGTTACCCGGACATGGCCGTCACCGAGCTGACCAATGCCCTCGCCCAGCGCCTCGGGGTGCCTCCCGAGAACATCGCCACCGGCACGGGGAGCGTGGGCGTACTGGGCCAGCTCATCGCCGCCACCTGCGACCCCGGCGACGAGGTCATCTACGCCTGGCGTTCGTTCGAGGCCTATCCGATCATCGTGGCGCTGGCGGGTGCCGCATCGGTCAAGGTCCAGCTCGACCAGGACGCGCGCCACGACTTCGCCGCCATGGCCGCCGCCATCACCGCGCGCACGCGGCTCATCCTGATCTGCACGCCGAACAACCCCACCGGCCCGGTCGTGCACCAGGACGAGCTCGACGAGTTCCTGGACAAGGTTCCCGGAGACGTCCTGGTAGCCATCGACGAGGCCTACGTCGAGTTCGTCACTGACGAGCTCGCCCCCGATACGCTCGCTACGTATGCCGCGCGGCCGAACGTCGTGATCCTGCGCACGTTCAGCAAGGCCTATGGCCTAGCCGGACTTCGGGTGGGGTATGCCGTGGCCCACGAACCTGTGGCCGCGGCCCTGCGCAAGACCGCGGTGCCCTTCGGTGTGAGCAACATCGCCCAGCAAGCCGCGATCGCCAGCCTGGGCGTGTTCGACGAGCTCAAGGCGCGGGTCGACGCGCTCGTGGGCGAGCGCCAGCGGGTGATGGCCGGGCTTCGCCATCAGGGCTGGCACCTGCCCGAGTCGCAGGCCAACTTCGTCTGGCTGCCGCTGGGCGCCGACGCCGAGGCCTTTGCCGCCGCTTGCGACAAGGCGGGTCTGGTCGTGCGGTGCTTCGCCGGTGAGGGCGTGCGCGCCACCATTGCCGAGACGGAGGCCAACGACCGGCTGCTCCATGTCGCTCACGACTTCCTGGTGGCTCGCACGTTCTGAGGGTGATCTCTCATCTGCGTTCTTGTGACTGGCGGGCGTCCTGCCGGTAGCGTGTGCTGGCAGGGTCTGTGAGCGCCGTCACAGGTCTGCGTGAGTCCCTGTCATGGCTCGCATCCTTACCGGCGGAGACCCCGCCACACGTCCCATGACCCGAGTCGATCTGGCGGTCATCCCGCCGGTTCGCGAAGAAGGAGTGCCTGTGAGCGACAACCAAGCCGCCTTGTCGGAAGCCGAGGCCCACGCGGCGGCCCTGGCTGCGCTGACCGCCCCGGTCCCCGAGACCATCGGGGACGGAGGACC
>DASVHT010000204.1:0-9615 GCA_036382455.1 Dermatophilaceae bacterium | reverse complement strand
CTCGTCCTTGCGCCGCTGGGGGAAGTCGATGAACTTGGGAACCAGACGCAGGGAAAGGGTGCTCACCGCGCGAGGGGTCACGGTGCTGGATGCCTTGGGGACCTGGGACCTCGTGGTTGAGCTGATGGACGCCGTTGGCGTCGGCCCGATCGACCGGGTCGGCGGCGTCGTGGGCTCGGACGTTGTGGCAGCTGACGGCTCAGACGTCGAGGCCTGTGATGGCCCGGTCGCACCAGCCCCCGCGCAGCCAGCCACCACGAATGAGACGACCGCTGCGCCGGCAAGAGAGCGCGCAGTATTCCGACGAGGGTGTCTCACAAGGACACACGCTAGCGAGCCGATCACGGCAAGGAGCTCGATGTTGGGCATGATGGCATGGTGACCCCAGCACACGAGACCACCGTGGCGACCACCTCCCGCTCCCGAATGACCGGCGCACAACGACGAGAACAGCTGCTTGAGGTCGGTCGAAAGCTGTTTGCGGACAAGGGATTTGAGGCAACTACGGTTGAGGAGATCGCTGCCAAGGCGGGCGTCTCAAAGCCGGTCGTCTACGAACACTTCGGGGGCAAGGAGGGTCTGTATGCCGTCGTCGTCGACCGCGAGATCCGTTCGCTGCTCGACGGCATCAGCGGAGCACTCACGTCCAACGGTCATGCCCGGATGCTGCTCGAACAAGCGGCGCTGGCCCTGTTGGACTACATCGAGAACTCAACCGACGGCTTCCGCATCCTCGTGCGCGACTCCCCCGCCGGACAGTCGACGGGGTCGTTCGCCAGCCTGCTCAGCGACGTGGCCAGCCAGGTCGAGCACATCCTCGCGGGTGAGTTCAAGCGCCAGAAGCTGGACCCCAAGACCGCGCCGATCTATGCCCAGATGCTTGTTGGCATGGTGGCACTGACCGGTCAGTGGTGGGTGGACTCGCGCAAGTTCAAGAAGGCCGACGTCGCCGCGCACCTGGTCAACCTTGCCTGGAACGGTCTGGCCGGCATGGAGCCGAAGCCGATCCTGCGCACGGCCAAGTAGTACCTTCACACGGGCGGCGCCCCCAAGAGTCGACGAACCTCGCCGATACTGACCTGCCCGAACTGCTCGTAGTGCTCCCCCACACTGCCGAAGCGCCTCGGTGTCTGGAGGCAGATGACGTCATCGAAACAGGACCTCAGAGCGGCGCAGGTGCTGGGTGCTCCCACAGGTGCCGCAAAGAGAACCGGGCTCGACCCACGACTGCGCAGGATCCTCGCGGCGGCCCGGGCGGTTGCTCCCGTCGCCACACCGTCATCAACGACGATGACCATTCGGTCGCTCAGATCGAGAGGACCGGCAGCCAGCCGAAGTTCGACCACAATCTGTTTGACTTCGCCAGAAGCCTTGCGAATCAAGGCATCCAACTCCTCCTGCGCGACCCCACCTGCTGTGACAAGGGCTTCGTTGAGCACCACCACGCCACACTCGCCGACGGCCCCCAGTGCAAGCTCGGGCTGCCAGGGCGCCCCGACCTTGCGAACCACCAGCACATCCAGCGGCACCCCCAGGACTCGCGCCACCTGCGCTGCCACAGGGACACCACCGCGTGGCAGGCCCAGGACCAGGGCGTTGGCGACCTCGAGCGAGCGAGAAGGATCCCCCAGCCGCGTGGCGACCAGCTCGGCCAGCTCGCGCCCGGCCTGGACACGGTCCCGGAACACACCTCAAGTCTGCGCCCGAGCGCACCATCCCGTCAGGCAGGACGGGTTGGATCTCCGGCCGCCTTCACGGGCTCTGGTTCTTGTGGGCGACCGCGAAGATACGACGGAAGGCGAAGACCGTACCGAACGGCTGGCGCGGATAAGCCCTCAACAGCGCCTTGCCATATGCCGCAACGTAGTCTGCTCGTTCGCCCTCGTCCTTGAGCACGTCGAACACCGGCAGCAAGGCGGTTCCCTTCATCCACTCCAGCACCGGCTCGCGCTGGTCGCCGGCAGGATCGAGGATGTGCTGGTAGATGGTCTCCCAGGCATCCACCTCGCAACCGAGACCCGCCAGCAGCTCGACGTACGCCGCCGCCTCACTCACTGCCTCCTCTCCACGCAAGCGCGAAAGAAGCTCGACCGCCCGCGGCGCCTCAGCCGCGATCTCGCGGAGCAGCGTGTGCGACGGCGCTGCGAAGTTGCCCGGCACCTGCATGGCGAACCAACCCCCGGGGGTAAGCGCCTTGACCCAGCCCGGGATCAGCCGTCGATGGGAGGGAACCCACTGCATCAGCGCGTTGGTCGTGATGACATCGACAGGAGCGCCCACGTGGGCCGGATCCCAGGACTCAACGGCGGCATGAACCCACTCGACGCGCCCGGCACCGTCGCTGCGACTCGCCTGGTCGAGCATCTCGGCCGAGGAGTCGACCCCGATGATCCGCGCGTCGGGCCACCGCCTCGCGAGTACGAGCGTGAGCGTTCCCGTCCCACACCCCAGGTCGACCACGATCTCGGGTGCGACGGCGCCGATCCTGCAGATCAGGTCCGCGAAGGGACGCTGCCGGTGGTCGCTGAGCTTCTCGTACTGCTCAGGGTCCCAGGTGTCTGCCATAGTGGGCCACCTCTCAATGTATCTCGATATCAAGATACTTGAGGGTAGACTTTCCAGCATGCCCGCCACCCCCACAGATGACGTCGATCGCATCGTCGACGCCTGGCGGCGCGAGCGGCCCGATCTCGACGTCGCACCGCTGCACATTCTGTCGCGGGTCTCACGACTCGCCCGCCACCTTGACCTCGACCGCGGGTCTGCCTTCGCGGAGCACGGGCTGGAGGGCTGGGAGTTCGACGTTCTGTCGGCGCTTCGGCGAGCGGGCGAGCCGTACGAGCTCTCACCCGGTCAGCTGGTCGCCCAGACGCTTGTGACCAGCGGAACCATGACCAACCGAGTCGACCGGCTCGCCGCACGCGGACTCGTCTCCCGTGGCCCCGACCCGCATGACCGCCGCGGCGTCAAGGTCACGCTAACCGTGCAGGGCCGCTCCATCGTCGATTCCGCCATGGCCGACCTGCTGGTCCGAGAGCGTCTCCTGCTCGACCGGTTGCCGCGCTCGGAACAGGATCATCTCACCGAGTTCCTGCGCCGGCTGCTGTCGCCGTTCGAGGGCTGAGTCGCTCGGGTCTCACGCCAGGGCTTCTGGAGCCATCCGGTCAGAGGACCATCTCGGCGGCCGAAAGCCATTCCAGCTCGAGGGTCTCGCGCTGGTCAACGATGACCCGCAGCTTGTTGTTGAGCTCGAGCACCGCCTTGTGATCGGCAGCCTTGGCCGCCATCTGCAGGTGGATCCTGTCCTCCTGGGCGGAGAGCTTGGACAGCTGCCTCTCGATCCGGAGCAGGTCCTTTTTTGCGTCCCGCAGCTCTGCGGCCGAAGGCCCCTGATCTGCCGGCGACGCGGTGGCCCGGGAGCCCCCTGGCGCCCCGGAGGCCGCCGCTGACACGCGGGCGGCGTGACGCAGGTCGAGGTACTGCTCGACCCCGCCGGGCAGGTCTCTGACGGCACCGTCGCCCAGAAGCGCCACCTGCCGGTCACACATGCGCTCGAGCAGATACCGGTCGTGGGAGACGACGAGCAGGGTTCCGGCCCAGCCATCGAGCACGTCCTCCATGGAGGTCAGCGTCTCGATGTCCAGGTCGTTGGTCGGCTCGTCAAGGATCAGGACATTCGGCTCGGCCATGAGCAGCCTCAGGAACTGCAGCCGTCGGCGCTCACCACCTGACAGGTCGCTGACCCGGGTCTGTTGCCGGCCGCCGCTGAAGCCCAGGCGCTTGGCCAGCTGACTGGCGCTCACCTCCTTGTCGCCGAGCCTCGTGTACGCCTTGACGTCCTCGATCGCCTCGATGACCCGGGAGTTCGCGAGCTCTTCGAGCTCGCGAACCTCCTGGGTCAGGTAGGCCATCGATACCGTCTTGCCGACCTTGCGCCTGCCAGAGTCCAGCGGGACGTTTCCGAAGAAGGCCCGCATCAGGGTGGACTTACCTGAGCCGTTGACCCCGACGATGCCGACCCGCTCGCCGGGGGCGAGCCGCCAGGTCACGCCGTCAAGGATCCGCCGCCCGCCCAGGGTCACGCTGGCGTCGATGAGGTCGACGACATCCTTGCCCAGCCGGGTCGTCGCGAAGCGCACCAGCGACACGTCGTCCCGGGCCGCCGGCTCGTCGGCGATCAGCTCGTTGGCCGCATCGATCCGGAACTTCGGCTTGGTCGACCGTGCCGGTGGACCGCGACGCAGCCAGGCAAGCTCCTTGCGCAGCAGGTTGCTTCGGCGCTCGTCCGTGACTGCTGCCACCCGGTCGCGCTCGGCCTTGGCGAGCACGTACGCGGCGTACCCCCCGTCATAGGAGTTCACCTGCCCGTCAACGACCTCCCACGTGGTCGTGGCCACAGCGTCGAGGAACCAGCGGTCGTGGGTCACCGTCACGACGGCAGTACCGGGGCGCGTACGCCGGGTGGCCAGGTGGTCAGCCAGCCACGCCACGCCCTCGACATCGAGGTGGTTGGTCGGCTCGTCCAGGAGCAGCAGATCGGGGTCGGCGGTCAGGAGCGCCGCGAGCGCGAGGCGGCGACGCTCGCCACCTGACAACGGGCCCACGATGGCCTCGAGGCCGCCCACATCCGGCGCGTCGATGCCGCCGAGCAGGCCCTCCAGGATCTCGCGGATCCGCGGGTCACCGGCCCAGATGTGGTCCGGAAGGTCACCCAGCACCGCCACGCGAACGGTGGCCCGGGGGTCAAGGGTGTCGACCTGGCTGAGCATGCCGACGGTCAACGACCCGACCCTGGTGACGCGCCCTTCATCCACGGACTGGAGACCGGCAAGAACTCTGAGCAGGGTGGACTTGCCACCACCGTTGCGTCCGACGACGCCCACCCGGGTGTCGCTGCTCACACCGAGGGACACACCATCGAGGATGTGAGTGGTACCGAGCGCCAACGAGGCGCGTTCGACCGACACAAGATTGGCCACGGGTCTTAGCTGTTCCGGGATCCGGACGGGCCGGTGATGACATGCGCTCCGTGGACCGGGCCGTCGGCGCGGGCAACAGCCGGGGCCGCCCCCGATGCGGTCAGGGCCACCGCCAGGTCCAGGCCGCGCTCGGTGTCGGCGACCAGGAAGGCGACTGTCGGCCCGGATCCGCAGACGATCCCGCCCAGCGCGCCGAACTCCATGCCGGTCTCCAGCACCTCGACGAGGCGTGGCTGCAGCGAGAGAGCCGCCGGCTGCAGGTCGTTGCTCAGTGCTCGACCCAGGTATGAGGGGTCACCCGAACGCAGTGCGGTCATCATCGATGCTGAAGGCGTGGGTTCGGGAACCCGCCGCCCGGCCCTCAGCCGGTCGCACTCGGCGTACACCCGGGCGGTCGAGAGGCCAACATCGCTGAGCGCGAACACCCAGTGGTAGCGGCCCCGTCCCAAAACCGGCGCGAGCTGATCCCCCCGGCCCGACCCCATGGCGGTGCCGCCGTTGAGTGCGAACGGGACGTCGCTACCGAGCTCGGCGCCCAGACCCTGCAAGACCGACTTCGAGGAGCCAACCCCCCAGAGCGCGTCGCAGGCCACCAGTGCCCCGGCTGCATCGGCGGACCCGCCAGCCATGCCAGCCGCCACGGGGATGTCCTTGTCGATGGTGATGTGAACGGGCACGTCGACTCCGGCCTCGCCGGCCAGCAGGCGGGCGGCCCGCATCGCCAGATTGCTGTCATCGACCGGGACCAGATCGGCGTAGGGTCCGTTGACCGTGATGCCCCACTCGTCAGACGACTCGACGCTGACGTCGTCGTGGAGACCAACTGCCTGGAACACGGTCGCCAGATGGTGGAACCCATCAGCACGCCGCGGACCGACCATGAGCTCGAGGTTGACCTTGGCCGGGACCCGGGCTGTGACACAGTGCCCCGACGTGGCTGCGAAGCTCACTGGTGCACCATGGCCGACCGGGATGCCGCGATGGCCGCGAAGGCCGCGATGTCGAGCTGTTCGCCGCGGGTCTGCGGGTCGATACCGGCCGCGCGCAGGGCGGCTTCGGCGTTGACGGCCGACCCCGCCCACCCGGCCAGAGCCGCGCGCAAGGTCTTGCGCCGCTGGGCGAACGCTGCGTCGATGCAGGCGAAAACGTCCTTGCGCGACGCCAGTGTCTGCGGTGGCTCGCGCCGGTTGAGCGCGACCAGGCCGGAGTCCACGTTCGGGGAGGGCCAGAAGACCTTGCGGCTCACCGTCCCGGCCAGCCGCACGTCGGCATACCAGGCAGCCTTGACGCTGGGTATCCCGTAGGTCTTGCTCCCGGGCGGCGCCGCGAGGCGCTCGGCGACCTCGAGCTGCACCATCACAAGGACCCGCCGGAGCGTGGGGAAGGCCTCGAGGAAGCTCAGCACCACGGGCACGGAGATGTTGTAGGGCAGGTTCGCGATCAGCGCCGTCGGCTGGGGGTCTGGCAGCGCCCGCACGGTCAGCGCATCCGCGAGGATCACCTCCAGGCGGTCGCTGTATGCCGGCGCGAGCGCGGTCACGGTGCCAGGGAGGGCCGCCGCGAGGGTGGGGTCGATCTCGACCGCCAGGACCCGGCCGACCGCTCCGAGCAGGCCCAGGGTGAGCGATCCCAGTCCCGGGCCTATCTCGACGACGACATCCTGCGGACCCACGTCGGCCAGGCGCACGATCCGGCGAACAGTATTGGCGTCGATGACGAAGTTCTGGCCCCAGTGCTTGGTCGGGCGCACTCCCAGACGGCCCGCCATCTCGCGGATCTGGCCGGCCCCGAGCAGCCCTGCCGGGGCGTCCTCAGTCATGCGATGCAGCCTAGGGGGACAGGTGGGTCCGCCGGGGCAGACCCACAGATCCGAACACCGCGTCGGCACGGTTCTTGGCTCCGACAGGGGTCAATACGGTGCCGCCGCGGTGTTCGGCCGAGATGTTGGGGGAGATCAGGCAGCTGAGGCGCAGCCCCACGGCGACAGGCCGCGGGCGGCGTAGACCACGTTGGCCACGGCGATCTGCTGCAGTCGGCTGGCCAGGTCGGCCCGTGCGGCATACGTCCCGCCGCCATTGGCCAGCCAGGTGCCGCTGTCGAACTGCAGGCCCCCGTAGTAGCCGTTGCCGGTGTTGATCGCCCAGTTGCCACCGGACTCGCACGCCGCGATCCGGTCCCACATGGCTGCATTGGCCGCGGAACCAGCGGGAGCGCTCGTGGTGGGCTTGGCCTTGGTGCCGACGGCCAGGATGCGCGAGACGGGGGCGGTCGTGACCCGTGAGCTCGTGACCTCGCGGCTCTCACGCTTGCCGTCGACCCAGGTCTCGAAGTAGGTGACGACCTTCGCACCTGGCTTGCCCGCCTTCAGCGTCTTGGTCTCGCCGGTGTACATGGTGGCGTCGTCCTTGCGCGTGGTGCTGAAGCTGACGCTCTCGTTTGCCGTGACGCTGTCCTGGGTCACACGGCCGATGGCGATCTTGAGACCGCTCTTGGTCAGGAGGGTCGTCATCGCCGGGGAGACGCGGTCCTTGGCACCAACGGCCACGTGGAGCTCGGAGAGCACGTCCGCAACGCTGGCGCCGGTGGTCTTCGCACTCAGCGTCCTGCCATCAACCGCGACGGTGACGTCCTTGGGAGTCGTGACCGACATTGCCAGGCCCGTTCGGCCCAGTGGCTGCGAACGCGAGACGGACAGCTTGGCGGAGTCGGCGCGGATGCCGAGCTCGGACAGGGCGCCGGCGACGGTCGTCGAGGTTGTCCAGTACGCCTTGGTCTGCCCATCGACGGTGACCGTGAGCAGCCGGCCGTACCGGACGACGACCTTCTGGCCGTCGTTGACCCGTGAGGACACAGCCGGGGCGACGACGTCGTGAGGACCGATCTTGATGTCCTGGCTCGCCAGCACGTCGCTGACAAGGGTGCTTCCGAACAGGTGGACCGCGGAGGTCTTGCCGTCAACGGACAGGTTCACCGACTTGTCGAAGTACGAGAACCCGACAGCACCGGCAACGAGGGACGAGACAACAGCGGCTTGGGCGATACGCCGAACCGGACGAAAGATCACAGGGCTCCAGAGCTAGCACTATCCGGGCATCGTGCGACGGAGCGTCACGCACTCAAGGAAATTGGGGTGCCCGACCGAGGTCGTGCATCCCAAGTGCGCGCCGTCCGAGGACTCACCGACCCCGGCCAACAGCCTTCCACGATGGCTGAAGAACCACCGAAGGTCAAGTTTTGGTAACGGACACCCCCGGATCTTGCATGCCGACGGCCGATCCCGAGCCGGCTACCAGGGCCCGTAGAACCGCTCCGAGTTGGCCGCGAGGGCGACGCACAAAGAGGGGACGTCAACGTTGAGAACACCCGCCATGGCGCGCACCGTCAATGGCACGAGGTATGGCGCATTGGTCGCCCCGCGATGCGGCGCGGGGGTGAGAAACGGCGAGTCCGTCTCGACCAGAAGGTTGTCCAGGGGCGTCACTGCAAGCGCGTCACGCAGGTCCCTGGCGTTCTTGAACGTGACGGTTCCGGCAAACGACAGGAGGTAGCCCGCCTCGACGCACTCACGGGCCATGGCCACGCCGCCTGAGAAGCAGTGCAGCACCGTACGCTCGGGGGCGCCCTCCTCCGCAAGGATCCGCATGACGTCTTCGTGGGCGTCTCGATCATGGATCTGCAGCACCTTGCCGGTGCGCTTGGCCAGGTCGATGTGCCAGCGGAACGAGTCTTGTTGCGCCGCAACACCTTCAGGACCCGTACGGAAGTAGTCGAGCCCCGTTTCGCCAATGACCCGGACCCTGGGGTGCGAGGCCAGCAGCTCGATCTCGGACCTGGCCGACTCCAGGTCGCCAAGATCGTGCAGCCTGGGTGCCTCGTTCGGGTGGAGGGCCACGCCACCCAGCAGCGCGGCATACCGGTCGATGGCCTCGACGGTGAAGCGTGCGCCGGGGAGGTCGCAGCCGATCTGGACCATGCGGGGCACCCCGACCGCCGTCGCTGCGTCGATCACGGCCTGCAGATCAGGAGCGTCAAGACCATCGCGGGACATGTCGAGGTGGGCGTGGTTGTCGACGACCGGGATCGGCAGAGCCTCCGGTGCCGGCGGGTGGCCGACATGAACGCTCACGCCAAGCAACCTTTGCTCATTCCAGGCCGCTGTCGCGCGCCATTTCCGAGCCAGAAACCGGCCTGAACTGAGCAAACCGGCCTGAGGTGAGCAAAGGGCGGTGTCATTCGGGATCTGCTTCCGGATCGAGGCGCTTGAGCTCCTCATCGACCACCGAGGGGTCGAGCTTGGTGAAGATCGGTGACGGTTTGCCGATCATCGCGCCAACGGTGATCGGACGCGACCCCCAACGAGGAGCGCTGGTGTAGTCGCCGGTGATGATCGGGTAGCTCTCGCCGCCGTCCAGATCGTCGACCTCCTCGATGCGCGGCATGGGCGCGATCTGGCCCTCGCCACCCATCGCCGAATGAACCTGGTTGGAGCTGTGCGGCAGGAACGGGCTCAGCATCGTCGTGCAGTCGCTGACCGCCTGGGCGACCACGTGCAGGATCGTCCCGAGCCGCTCGCGCTCGTCGTCGGCCTTGAGCTTGAACGGCGCCTGGTCGGTGACGTACTTGTTGACCTCGGCGA
>DASVHT010000203.1:0-12539 GCA_036382455.1 Dermatophilaceae bacterium | reverse complement strand
GGCGCGGCGCATGGTGACGCAGTTCGGGATGAGCGAGCGCATCGGTGCCATCAAGCTGGGCCAGGATGCGGGTGCCGAGATCTTCCTCGGTCGCGACATGGGCCATCAACGCGACTACTCCGAGACGGTGGCTGGTGTCGTCGACGAGGAGATCCGGCGACTGATCGAGGCTGCCCATGACGAGGCCTGGCACGCGCTGAACGACAACCGCGACGTGCTCGACGCCCTGGTGCTCGATCTGCTCGAGAAGGAGACGCTGGGCAAGGACCAGCTCAAGGTCCTCTTCGAGAACGTGGTCAAGCGCCCGCCGCGGCCCGTATGGCTGTCCAGCGACCGTCGCCACGTCAGCGACCAGCCGCCGGTGATGACGCCTGCAGAGCGCGCGGCCAGTTCCAACGGGTCGAAGCCCCAGGACACGGTCCCCGTCGAGGAGCATCCCGCCTCCGCTGTGATCGAGGTCCCCGAGGGCGGCCATGTCGACCCCTCCTCCAATTGACCTGGAGCGTGCCGAGCGCGCGGTCCGCGAGATCTTGTTCGCGGTCGGTGAGGACCCCGATCGCGACGGGCTCAAGGAGACCCCAGCCCGCGTGGCCCGGTCCTACCGCGAGATCTTCGCCGGCATGACACAGGTGCCCGCAGATGTGCTCACGACGACCTTCGAGATCGGGCACAACGAGCTGATCCTGGTGCGCGACATCGAGGTCTACAGCACCTGCGAGCACCATCTGGCGCCTTTCTACGGCGTCGCTCACGTGGGCTACATCCCGGGGCGCGATGGGCAGGTGACCGGCTTGTCCAAGCTGGCACGTCTGGTGGACGTCTTCGCCCGGCGCCTCCAGGTCCAGGAGCGGCTGACCTCGCAGATCGCCGACGCCCTGGTCAAGAACCTCAAGCCACAGGGCGTCATCGTGGTCATCCAGTGCGAACATCTGTGCATGTCCATGCGTGGAGTTCGCCGGCCGGGTTCGAGGACCATCACCTCGGCAGTGCGCGGCCAGCTGCGTGATCCCGCGACCCGAGCTGAGGCGATGGCCCTGGTGCTGGGCGGTTCGCGGTGAGCGATCGCGCTCTTCAGCGCACGCCTCCACCGAATCCAGCAGCTCTGACCAAGCCCGGCCGAACCCGTTCACGAGCCACAGCCGTTGTGGGCGCGCTCGCCTACCTGGTCGGATTTGCCGACATCGCGACCGGCATGGGGCCGGGCATGCGGCATCGGCTGCATCCCCTGACCGATCTGTTGCCGGGCGTCTTCGCCGCAGCCTCTGCGGTGACGGTCGTGTCCGGAATACTGCTCCTTCTCCTGGCCCATGCACTGCGCCGAGGCAAGCGTCGGGCGTGGCGAGCAGCGGTGGCGTTGCTGACAGTCAGTGTTGTTCTTCACAGCGTCAAGTTCGAGCTCATACCGCTGCTCATGTCGCTGGCGGTGCTGGTCGCTCTGATCGTCTACCGGGCTGAGTTCCGGGCCCTGGGTGACCCGACGACGCGCTGGCTGGCTGTGCGTGCATTCTTCGCCTTGGCCGTTGCGAGCCTCGTCGTTGGTCTGCTGATGGTCTTCCTGCTGCGTCATCATGTGGTGGGCGGGCCGCCGAGCGTGGTGGACATTCTCCAGGAGGTTCTCACCGGGTTGGTGGGCTTCAGCGGACCACTGGTCTACCTTCCCGACCGTCTCAATGACTTCAACGACTTCGTCCTGACCGGGCTGGGCCTGATGACGGCTCTGACGACCATCTATCTCGCTTTGCGTTCCCCGGAACCGCGCCCAGAACTGACCGACGCAGACGAAGCAGCCATGCGCGCTCTGCTTCAGGACAGCTCGGACTCGCTCGGCTACTTCAACCTGCGTCGAGACAAGAGCGTCGTGTGGTCCGACTCGGGCAAGGCTGCGATCGCCTACCGTGTCGTCTCCGGCGTGATGCTGGCCAGCGGCGACCCGCTAGGTGACCCCGAAGCCTGGCCCGGGGCGATCGCCAACTTCTTGGCCGAGGCCGAGCTTCACGCCTGGACGCCGGCGGTGATCGGTTGTTCGGAGCAGGCCGGCACCCGCTGGTGTCGAGCGACCGGGTTCAGCGCCCTCGAGCTCGGTGACGAGGCTGTCGTGGATGCGGCGTCGTTCTCCCTTGAGGGTCGACCGATGCGCAACGTCAGGCAGATGGTGAAACGGATCGAGCGGGCCGGATACACCACGGAGGTCCTCAGGGCCGGCACAGTCTCCGAGGGGGAGCGCCGGCGTGCTCTGGTCGATGCAAACGCCTGGCGTGGCACGGAGACCGAGCGTGGTTTCTCGATGGCCCTGGGTCGGCTCGTGGACCCCGTTGACCCCGATGCCGTCTTCGTGGTGGCACGCCAGGATGGCGTCATGAGGGCGTTCCTGCAGTTCGTCCCATGGGGCTCTGACGGGATGTCCCTTGATCTCATGCGCCGCGACCGCACCGCTGAGGCTGGCGTCAACGAGCTGCTCATCGTGGACGCGCTGAGGTCGTGCCCAGCGCTGGGCGTCAACCGCGTCTCCCTCAACTTCGCGGTCTTCCGGTCGACCCTGGAACGTGGAGAACGCCTCGGCGCCGGGCCGTTCCTGCGCGCGTGGCGCACCGTGCTGTTGTTTGCCTCCCGGTGGTTCCAGATCGAGAGCCTGTATCGGTTCAACGCCAAGTTCCAGCCCACCTGGGTGCCGCGCTTCGTCGTCTACCCAGCCGCTCGTGACCTACCCCGTATCGCCCTGGCCACCCTCGAGGCCGAGGCGTTCCTCACGTGGCCCCATCTGCGCCGGTTCAGCGGGGCGTGAGCGTGAGCACCCTGGTGATGGGCGTCGTCAACGTCACGCCGGACTCTTTCAGCGACGGCGGCATGTGGTTCACGCCCGATGCTGCCGTCGCCCACGGCGTGGAGCTGATGGAACAGGGAGCCGATCTCCTGGATGTGGGCGGTGAGTCCACCCGCCCGGGCGCCGAGCGTGTCAGCGAGGAGGAGGAGCTGCGTCGCGTCATCCCGGTGATTCGTGAGCTGGCCCGCGGCGGAGCCCGGGTCTCGGTCGACACCATGAGGGCATCGGTCGCCGCGCAGGCCCTCGAGGTGGGCGCGTCCATCGTCAACGACGTCAGTGGGGGTCTGGCGGACGCCAGCATGGCGCGGGTGGTTGCGGACGCGGGGGTGCCCTTCGTGGTCATGCACTGGCGTGGTCACAGCCAGACGATGCAGGATCACGCCTCCTACGAGGACGTCGTCGCCGAGGTGTGCCGCGAGCTGACCGACCGCATCGACGACCTGTGCGCCCAGGGGGTGGCACGGGATCAGCTGATCCTCGACCCGGGGTTCGGCTTCGCCAAGCTGGCCGAGCACAACTGGTCGCTCCTTGCTCACCTGGACGCGGTGCAGTCGCTGGGGCAACCGGTGCTCGTCGGAGCCTCGCGCAAGACCTTCCTTGGCCGCCTGGGCGTCCCGGCGGATGGAGCGGCCCGACCACCTCTTCAACGGGATGCTGCAACGGCTGCGACCACGGTCATCGCGGGGCTCGCCGGGGTCTGGGGGGTGCGTGTCCACGACGTGTCCTCAAGTGTCGACGCCCTTCGCGTTGTCGCCGCGACGGAGGCAGCCCGATGACCGATCGCATCGTCCTGCAAGGGATTTCTGCGCGCGGTCGCCACGGGGTGCTCGACTTCGAGAAGGCTGACGGACAGGAGTTCGTGGTCGATGTCAGCCTCGAGGTTGACCTTCGGCGCCCTGGTCGAAGTGACGTCCTTGCCCACACGGTCAACTACGCCGAGGTGGCCGCGGACGTGGTGTCGCTGGTCACGGGGCCGTCACTGGACCTGATCGAGACCCTGGCCGACCAGATCGCCGTGGCAGCGCTGCGGCGCCCGCTGGTGCAGGCGGTCGAGGTCACCGTGCACAAGCCGCAAGCCCCCGTGGGGGTGCTGGTCGGTGACGTCAAGGTGGTGGTGGAGCGCCACCGTGATGAACCGGTCGTGATCGCCCTTGGTGGCAACCTCGGCGGGGTCCGCGCCACGCTCGAGGCCGCTGTCCGGGCGCTGGCCGACGTGGACGGACTGCGGATCAGCGCGGTCTCCGACCTTTTCGAGACGGATCCGGTCGGCGGCCCCGAGCAGCCCCCCTACCTCAATGCCGTCGTCCTGGCCCGGACCCGCTTGGCGGCCTTCGCCTTGCTCACGGAGCTCCACGCGATCGAGGCCGATCGCGGCCGGGTGCGCGAAACCCGGTGGGGTGCAAGGACTCTGGACCTTGACCTCATCCAGTATGGCGATCCCGGGTCGGGCTCCGAGCTCATCAGCCAGGACCCTCAGCTGATGCTTCCTCATCCTCGCGCCCATGAGCGGGCGTTTGTCCTTGTGCCGTGGTGGTCGCTCGATAATGAGGCGCAGCTGCGGGTCGGCGATGCGCTGCTTCCGGTCGGTGTGCTTCTGGAGGGACTGGACCAGGACGGGGTCCGGCCGGGACCGGAGTGGAGCCCTTCATGGTGAGGGATGGCCGCGGGGTCTCGATCCGACTCGTGCTGTTGCTGGCGTTGGGCGTTACCGGGTTTGCGTACCTGGCACTGCGCCTCTGGAGCTTGCAGGACAGCCTCTTGTTCCAGACATCCTGGGGCGCGCTCATCGTCTTGGTGTTCATGGCATGTGGCGTCTTCTTCGCCGGACTGCCAGTCCGTCGATTCCTACGCGGGCAGGCGAAGAAGTCACTCAACCCGATGCGCGCCATGCGCACGTTGGTGCTGGCGCAGGCGGCGGCCCTGACCGGGGGACTGGTCACTGGCTGGTACCTCGCACAGGCGCTGGTGCTGTTGCCCGACTTCGACATCGACTCGCGTCGCACCCTTGTGCTCCGGCTTGCTGCCTTGTCCGCCGGGGGAGTCCTCCTGTCGGCAGGCGGATTGCTGGCCCAGGGGATGTGCAGGGTAGACAAGCACGACTCAGGCGATGACGTGGATGACGACGCATGACCGAACCCCGCTGACCGAACTCCGCTGACCGAAACCCGCTGCCGAAACCTCAGCGCGTCCGCTCAGGGGCCTGCGGCAGCGCAGACGGTCGCTGCGCGGTGCCCAGTCGAGCTACTTGTCGACGTCTCCCACGACGAAGAACATCGAGCCCAGGATGGAGACCATGTCGGAGAGGAGGTTGCCGGGCAGCAGCTCTGAGAGCACCGAGACGTTGTTGTACGACGCGGAGCGCAGCTTGAGCCGCCAAGGAGTCTTCTCCCCTCGCGATACGAGGTAGTAGCCGTTGAAACCAAGTGGGTTCTCGGTCTGGAGGTACAGGTGGCCTTCGGGCACGCGCAGAATCTTGGGCAGCTTGACGTTGACCGGCCCCTGCGGAAGTGACCCCAGCACGCCTACGCAGTGTTCCGCAAGGTCGAGACTCACATGGACCTGCTCGAGCAGGCACTCCAGCCGGGCAAGGCCGTCGCCGGCGGTTCGGGTGACGACTCGACCGGGTCCACCCTCGGCGAAGAGCTCGCCGTAGGCCAGGTACGGCTCATCGCGACGCAGGTCCATGTCGACACCGGATGCGCGGGCGATAGGCCCTGAAACGCCATATGCCGCAACGGTTTCCGGGGTAAGAACTCCAACCCCGCCAGCTCGCGCCTGGATGATCTCGTTGCCGACAAGGAGGCTCTCGAGGTCGGGCAGGCGGCGCTTCACCGCCTTGATCGCCGAGTCGACCCGGCCGAGCCAACCAGCTGGGAGGTCATCCCTGAGGCCGCCGACCTGGTTGAACATGAGGTGCATCCGCCCGCCGGTCGCCTCCTCCAGCGTGGCCTGAAGCTCTTCCCGCTCACGGAAGGCGTAGAAGATCGGCGTGATCGCCCCCAGCTCGAGGGGGTAGGAGCCAAGGAACACCAGGTGGCTCAGAACGCGGGTGAGCTCGGCCAGCAGGGTACGCGCCCAGGTAGCCCGTTCGGGCACCTCCATGCCGAGCATGGCCTCGGCCGCCAGGGCCACACCCAGCTCGTTGGCGAACCCCGACAGCCAGTCGTGACGGTTGGCCAGAACCATGATCTGCCGGTAGTCGCGCACCTCGAACAGCTTCTCGGCACCGCGGTGCATGTAGCCCACGATCGGCTCGGCGCTGACGATGCGCTCACCGTCGACGACCAGCCGCAGCCTGAGAACGCCGTGGGTGGCAGGGTGTTGGGGACCGACATTGAGCACCATGTCGGCCGTCTCGAGCGCGCCTGCGCCCACTCCGACGGTGAGCTCCTGCTGTGTGGTCATAGCGGCAGTCTGGCATGCCCGCCCATCCACGTCGGAGGCGCCGGTTGTTACCGGCGTTGGACAACATTGCTTCCAACGACTGTGCTGACGTCGTGGGCTGAGGAGTTTGTCCCGATCAGGGGGCGACGCGTTCTGCTGCGCCCGAGCGGGTCCTCAGCGCACCCGGGTGAAGGCCCACAGGAAGTCGCCCAGTCCGCCTCTGGCTGTCAGCGCCGTGGCAACGGAGGCGGTGCTCAATCCCTGCAGGTATGCCCCGGGGTTGCTCCGGGCCAGGTCGTGCGCGGGGCTCTGACCGCTGATTCCCAGCTGCCTCAGTGCCGTTCGCTGATCGGCGAGCTCGTCGTGGGTGAGGGAGTCCATGGCAACGTGGGCGGTCAGATCGCACGACCCGTCGGGGACGGGCAGCACCTGGCGCCCCTGTCTGAAGCCGGTCAGGGTGCCGGACGCTGGCCGGGCGCCGATGGTGTGGCCGTAGTCGACGGCGACGGCGAGACCTGATCCGATCCGGGACACCAGATCGTCCCACGCGGCGTCCCGCGTCTCTCCGACCTCGATGCGATCCCCGGGCTCAAGGCGATCTGTCGGCCAGAACCTCTGGCACCACGTGCGATCGGCGCCCGCTACCGGATCGCCCAGCCGCTCGTCACCAGACGAGGTGTTGACCAGAACTTCGCGGAGCTCGCCGTCCCCGTCCAGCTGGGCAATCCGACATGGCACGACATCGAGCCATTCGTTGGCGAACGCCAGTGCGTCCGCCAGGCCGTGGAGCTCGTCGGGCAGGCGGCTGCCGCCAAGAGACTGAATCCACCGGATCTGCTCGTCGAGGTTGGGTCGGGCGACGATGTCGACGCCGATGCAGCGCACCTGCGGGTTCAGCCGGTGCACGTGCTCGAGCAGCTCGCCGCGGCCGCAGCCCACGTCCACGAACGTGTCGAGGCCTTCCTGGTCCATGAGCCCCAGGAGAGCTCGTGCCAGCAGCTCACCGATCCGTGGGATCCCTTGGGAGGCGGTCGAGAAGTGACCGGCTGGTCCGACCGCCTGGCGATAGAAGCCGTCTTGGCCGTACAGCGCCTGATCCCAGGCCTGGATCCACGGAGTCCACGTCACGGGCAGTACGGTACGTCGCGCGACAAGGGACTAGCGTTTCGGGCGTGAGTGACCTGCCTGAGGCTCCGAGGCGACCCGCCAGGCTCGACGTCGGCATCGTCGGCACCGGCCGTGTCGGCGCCGTCCTCGGTGCAGCTCTGCAGCAGGCGGGTCACAAGCTCGTGGCGGTCTCGGGTGTCAGCGAGCTGTCACGGGGGCGGGCAGCGGCACTGCTGCCCGGCATACCCATCATGTCGGTGGAGGAGGTCGTCACGCGGGCCGAGCTGGTCCTGCTGACCGTCCCCGACGATGTCCTTCCTGGCCTGGTTGCCGGGCTGAGTGCCACCAGCACCTGGCAGGCCGGACAGCTCGTGGTGCACACCTCGGGCTTGTACGGGACGGCGATCTTCGACGCCGCAGCCGGTCACCACATCCTGGGGCTGGCTCTGCATCCCGCCATGACGTTCACGGGGACGGCGATGGATCTGCAGCGACTTGCCGACTGTTGCTTCGGCATCACGGCGCAGGCTCCCTTGCGGCCGGTTGCTGAGGCCCTCGTTGTGGAGATGGGCGCCGAGCCCGTGTGGATCGAGGAACAGGACCGCCCGATGTACCACGCGGGGCTTTCCCACGGAGCCAACCACCTCGTGACGCTGGTGGCACAGTCGATGCAGGTCGTGAGCTCGGCCGGTGTGCAAGAGCCCCAGCGGCTCATCGCACCGCTGTTGAAGGCGGCGCTGGACAACGCCCTTCGGCTCGGTGACGGCGCTCTCACCGGTCCCGTCGCGCGCGGTGATGCGGGTACGGTTGCTGCGCACCTCGCGCAGCTGAGCAGGCAGACCCCAGACATCCGGCCGACCTACGTCGCGCTGGCCCGTGCAACAGCAGAACGAGCGCTCGCCAGCGGGCGGCTGACGGCGTCCGATGCCGAGCCGCTGCTCGACATCCTTGCCGCCCCGGAGGAGTAACCGTGACCGAGACCTTTGACACCACAGTCAGCGCGACCAGCGCGACCAGCGCGACCAGCGCGACCAGCGCGGATAGCGCGGATAGCGCGAGCAGCGCGACCAGCGCGACCAGCGCGACGGGCGTGTCCTCGGACGTTGGCAAGCGGCCGATGATCGCGCGGACCCGCGCCGAGCTCAAGGCAGCGCGCGCGCGGCTCGGCGATGGCAGCGTCGGTGTGGTCATGACGATGGGCGCGCTCCATGAAGGACACGCGACGCTGATCCGCCGGGCAAGGGCGAACGAGCGGCACGTCATTGTGACGATCTTTCTCAACCCGTTGCAGTTCGGCCCTCGTGAGGACCTCTCACGCTATCCCCGCATGGTCGATGCCGACCTGGAGATCTGCACGCGCGAAGGTGTCGACCTCGTCTTTCTTCCGACACCCGATGTCATCTACCCCGACGGCGACCCGGGGGTTCGGGTCTCTGCGGGTCCGCTCGGGAACGTGTTGGAGGGGCAGGCCCGCCCCGGCCACTTCGACGGGGTGCTGACGGTTGTCGGCAAGCTGCTCCACCTCACCGGCGCCGACCGTTCCTACTACGGCCAGAAGGACGCGCAGCAGCTGCTGCTCATCCGCCGGATGGCACGCGACCTCGACTTCCCCGTCAAGGTGATCTCGGCGCCGACCGTGCGGGAGGCCGATGGCCTGGCGATGAGCAGCCGCAACATGTACCTCAGCGAGTCGGACAGGGACACGGCACTCTGCCTGTCCCGGGCACTGAGAGCGGGCGCCGCCGCCGCCGCAGAAGGACCCTCGGCCGTACGCCGCGCGGCTCGGGCCGTGGTGGTGAGGGAGCCGCTGGCCCTTATCGACTACCTCGTGCTCGTGCATCCGACGACCCTGGAGGACGTGCCGGAGTGGTACCGCGGCGAGGCCCTGCTGGCCGTTGCCGGGCGTGTGGGCCCAACCCGACTGATCGACAACATCCCGGTTAACGTGGGACCAGGCGGGGGGGCGCTCGAGGTCTTCTCGGAGGACGCGGGACAAGACCAGCCGCCTGCCAGCCCCGTGAACCCCGCCGGCGCGTGAACCCCCTGAGCCGTATGAACCACTGAGCCCTCTGAACCCTGAGAAACCGAAGGACGTCGCCGTGCAGCGCACCATGCTCTATGCCAAGCTCCACCGGGTCACGGTCAACCAGTCCGACATGAACTATGTCGGCTCGGTCACCATCGACGGGGACCTGCTCAAAGCCGCCGCGCTGCTGCCCGGAGAGCGGGTGGACGTCGTCGACGTCACCAATGGGGCTCGGCTGACGACGTATGTGATCGAGGGCGAGGCCGGGTCAGGACAGATCTGCATCAACGGTGCCGCCGCCCACCTGATCCAGCCGGGCGACATCGCGATCATCATCGCCTACGCCCAGATGGACGAGGTGGAGGCCCGGACCTTCGTGCCCCGCGTGGTCTTCGTCGACCACGACAACCACATCGTCGACATCGGAGGCGACCCGGCGGTGGTCCCGGGCGGGTTCGGGATCGAGCCCTCCGGGAAGCCGGGAGGTCAGCGGTGACACTGCGCATTCCGGCCCGGCTCACGGCGCCGGCAGCAGGTTGGGTCACCTCGGCCGACGTGATCGTCGTCGGCTCGGGAATTGCCGGCCTCACCGCGGCGCTGCGTCTGCGCCAACGGGTCGATCGTGTGCTGCTGGTTACCAAGACCGTTCTCGCCGAGGGTTCGACGCGGTGGGCCCAGGGCGGAATCGCCGCCGCGCTGGATCCGGCGGACTCACCTGACGAACACCTCCACGACACCTTGATGGCCGGCGCCGGTGTCTGCGACCCGGAAGCCGTCCGCATCCTGGTTTCCGAAGGGCCGGCGCGGGTTCGTGAGCTCGTCGCCCTCGGGGCCGAGTTCGACCGGGAGCCGGACGGCAAGATATCTCTCACCCGAGAGGGCGGTCACCGTCGGGACCGCATCGCCCATGCCGGAGGGGACGCGACCGGCAAGGAGATCTCCCGGGCGCTCATAGCGGCGCTGCACGCGGTCGAGGACGACCCCGGTATCGAGGTGCTCGAGCATGCGCTTGTTGTGGATCTGTTGCAGGACAGGGATGCTCGGGTTTGTGGTGTAACGCTGCACGTCATCGGCGAGGGCCAGATCGATGGCGTCGGGGCGGCTCGCGCCCGAGCCGTCGTCTTCGCCACGGGTGGGATCGGGCAGGTCTATTCGGCCACCACCAACCCGTCCGTGGCCACGGGTGACGGTCTCGCTGCGGCGTTGAGGGCGGGCGCCGTGATCACCGACCTCGAATTCGTCCAGTTCCACCCGACAGTGCTCTGGCTGGGTGAGGGCTCGAGCGGCCAGCAACCGCTGATCTCCGAGGCGGTACGGGGCGAGGGTGCCTTCCTGGTGGACTGCGACGGGGTGCGCTTCATGCAGGGTGTCCACGATCTCGCGGATCTTGCGCCACGAGATGTCGTAGCCAGGGCCATCGTCGCGCGGATGGCGCAGACGGACGCCGATCACGTCTTCCTGGACGCCCGCCATCTCGGCAAGGAGTTCCTCGAGAGCCGTTTCCCCTCCATCGTCGCACGCTGCCGAGAGCTCGGCTTCGACCCGGTGAGCGAGTTGTTACCCGTGGCGCCGGCCCAGCACTACGCGAGTGGGGGAGTGCTCACCGACCTGGTCGGTCGGACCAGCCTGGCTGGGCTGTACGCCTGTGGAGAGGTCTCCTGCACCGGGGTTCACGGAGCCAACCGGCTTGCCTCCAACTCTCTTCTCGAGGGGCTTGTCTTCGCCCATCGGATCGCGGACGACATCACGGCCCGCCTGGCGGCCGGTGACCTGGAGCCAGCCGAACCGCTCGCTCTTTCGAACGACACCACGCTGGTGGCACGCAAGGAGCGCACCGAGGTCCAGCGGGCGATGACGCTCGGCACGGGGGCGGTGCGCTCAGCCGACTCGATGGCCCGGGCGTCCAAGACCCTCGATGCCATCGCCGAGGCGGCACACGGACTGACGGCGGATCCTGGCTCCTGGGAGACCTCGAACCTGCTCCACGTGGGTCAGATCCTGACGGCCGCGGCGACCCTGCGTGAGGAGACCCGCGGCGGTCACGTGCGCTCCGACTTCACCGAGCGCGATGATGCCCACTGGCTGGGGCACATCCATGCTGTTCGCGAGGGTGACGGCTCGATCACCACGTCTTTTCAGCCCATCACCGCCCAGGTGAGTCCGGCTCAGCACACCCCTGGTCGTCCGGCTCATCACTCGCCGGGACGCGTTTCGAACGCCTTCCCCGAGAAGAGGGCACGAGTGGTCGTCGAAGGCGCGCTCGACGAGGACCTCGGCGGCTACCCCGGTCTGGACCTCACCAGCTCAGCCACCATCCCCGTCACCCAGCGCAGCACTGCGCACGTCGTGGCGAGAGCTGGTGGTGTGGCGGCTGGGATCCCCTTGATCTCCATGGTCTTTCGTGCAGTCGCGGAGCGGTTTGGCTCCTCCGGGGTGGAGGTCGAGCTCTTCCGTCAGGACGGTGAGACGGTCAACAAGGGCGACGTCATCGGCATACTGCATGGTTCGACCCGGGCCATATTGGTGGGGGAGCGCACCATGCTCAACCTGATCAGCCGACTCTCGGGAATCGCGACCCACACACGGCATTGGGCCGACGCTCTCGAGGGCACCGGCGCCATGGTGCTGGACACCCGAAAGACGACACCCGGGCTGCGTGCGTTGGAAAAGTACGCGGTGCGCTGCGGCGGCGGGACGAACAAGCGGATGGGCCTCTACGACGTGGCCATGATCAAGGACAACCACAAGGTGGCGGCTGGGTCGGTCTCGGCAGCCTTCGAGGCGGTTCACCGGCAGTTCCCTGCCGTGGACATTCAGGTCGAGGTCACCACGACTGCCGAGGCGCTCGAGGCGGTGGCCGCCGGAGCACGGTTCCTATTGTGCGACAACATGTCCGTCCACCTCTTACGGACCACCGTCGAGGTTGTGCGGGCCACTGACCAGCAGGTCGAGATCGAGGCCACCGGGGGTCTGACCCTTGAGGTTGCGCGAGCGTATGCCGAGACCGGCGTCGACTTTCTCAGCGTTGGCGGGCTGACCCACTCGTCGCCGATTCTCGACATCGCGCTGGACCTCGTCGACGACAAGTGCTGAGGGGCAGTCCGTCAGTGCGGACCGTGCACGCCCCAACACGCCCCCAGGCGACGAGAGCCGTTGTTCAGGCGGCGAGCTCGTGGTGGTTGACCGGGTGGGTGGCGTACT
>DASVHT010000202.1:0-3837 GCA_036382455.1 Dermatophilaceae bacterium | reverse complement strand
GACCCTGTGGGTGCGCCCACTTACTCATGCGAACAACCACCTTTCATACTGATGGTCCATCGTTCCGAAGACGGACCCCCGTAGTGTCATTTTTACCCTGACTGACCGCCCGGTCAAGTGCCCGTATCAGAGCATGTTTGGGGCATCTTGGGCGTACGGAGCAGCAAGGGGCACGGGATGCGTCAGATCGCGGGCATCAGCGGTCCTGCCTCAGGTCAGAACCGGTTTGAGCGCGTCGAGCAAGCTCGGCGAGTCCGGTAGCACCTCCAAGTCGTACTGAACGCGCAACGCGGGCTTGTGGATCTCGATCACGGCGCGGAGGTCGATCGGCGTTCCGATGACGACGACGTCGGCATCCACCGCGTCGATAATCTGCTCCATCTCGGCGAGCTGGCCTTCCGAGTAACCCATGGCTGGCAGCACCGGCCCCACGTCGTACTTGAGAAACGTCTCTGCGATCGTGCCGGTCGCCCAGGGCCGCGGGTCGACAATCTCGGCCGCTCCATTCGCCCGGGCGGCGACGACCCCGGCCCCGAACTTCATCTCGCCATGCGTCAGGGTCGGACCGTCCTCGACCACCAGGACGCGTTTGCCCCTGATCGCATCGGGGTCGTCAACGGTCACGCGGCTGTTGGCCTGGATGACCGTCGCCCCGGGGTTCGTCTGGTGGATCGTGTCCATCAGCGCGTTCACCTGTTCGGTCGAGGCCGAGTCCATCTTGTTGACCACGATCACGTCGGCCATGCGCAGGTTGACCTCGCCCGGGTAGTAGCTCGTCTCGTGGCCGGCGCGAAGCGGGTCGGCGACCACGATGTGGAGGTCCGGCTTGTAGAAGGGCAGGTCATTGTTCCCTCCATCCCACAGCAGCACATCGCATTCGGCTTGGGCCTGCTCGAGGATCTGGCCGTAGTCGACACCTGCGTAGATGATCGTGCCCGATGTGATGTGGGGCTCGTACTCCTCGCGCTCCTCGATTGTGGTGTTGTGACGGTCGAGGTCCTCAAGCGTCGCGTACCGCTGCACGCGCTGTGCCTCGAGGTCCCCATACGGCATCGGGTGCCGAACCGCGACCACGCGTTTGCCGGCGCCCTTCAGGATGTCGGCGATCGCCCGCGTCGTCTGGGTCTTGCCCGAGCCCGTGCGGACGGCACAGACGGCGACCACGGGGACCGTCGAGGACAACATCGTCGCTCTCGGCCCGAGCAGCACAAAGTTCGCACCGGCCGCCAGCACCTGGCTGGCCTTGTGCATCACGTAGGTGTGGCTGACGTCCGAGTAGCTGAAGATGACGTCGTCGATCCCCTGCTCCGTGATGAGCTGCGTCAGCATGCTCTCGTCGTGGATCGGGATGCCCTCGGGATAGCGCTCCCCCGCGAGGCTTGAAGGGTAGGCCCGCTTGTCGATAAACGGGATCTGCGTCGCCGTGAAGGCGACAACCTCAACCTGGGGATCGTCCCGAAAGGTGACGTTGAAGTTGTGGAAGTCGCGCCCAGCGGCGCCCATGATGAGAACTCGACGCCGCATCCCTGGATCCTCTCGGAGGTTTGATGCGCGGAACCTAGGGCCCGGTACCGCCCTTCGATCCGAACCTACCAGTTGGGTGCATGGACATGATGTGTAGTCGGGCGTTAGCAGAGGAAAGGCGAGTGAGGCGTCGACCTTCAGCGGTAATGTGTCTTGGCAAGGAGGGGTGCCGTGACTGCAAAGGTGCCGCGCCAACGGTCCGGTGGCCCACCGTCACGGTGGGTCGACCTGGGTGGCCCGGTCCACTACGTCGACTATGGCGGCCCGGACGACGGTCCTCTGTTGGTCTGTGTCCATGGGCTGGGTGGCTCACTGGTCAACTGGGCGGCGATCGCCCCGACCTTGTCGAAGACGTGCCGGGTGCTTGCCCTGGATCTTGCCGGGTTCGGGCGAACCCGCAGCCACGGCCGGTCCACGTCGGTGAACGCCAACCAGCAGTTGTTTCACCGGTTCCTGACGGAGATCTGCGTGGATCCGGCCATCCTGGTCGGGAACTCGATGGGGGGGCTGATCTCGATCCTGCAGACGGCGGCCCACCCCGAGACCGTTGCCGGCATCGTGCTGATTGACCCTGCGCTGCCGGTCGGGCTGGCATCACGGCCCGATCCGCGGGTGGCCGGCATGTTCGGCCTGTATGCGGTGCCCGCCGTCGGACGCAGCGTGGTCGCCCGGCGTCGCTCGTCCGGCTCGGCCGAAGAGCTGGCGCTGTCCCTCCTGCGGCTGTGTTGCGCCGACCCCTCGCGGGTCTCGCGCACTATCGTCGAACAGCACCTCGAGCTCGCCCGGGAGCGAAACGACTACCCCGACGTTGACGCCGAGCTGATTGTGGCTGCGCGCTCGCTGCTGTGGGTCCTGGCCCGACGGCGGCTGCTCGCGTCGATGTTGAAGAACATCACTGTGCCGGTGCTGCTGCTGCACGGTGACCAGGACAGGCTGGTCCCCATCGCCTCGGCACGCGTCGCAGCGGCGGCCAACCCGATGTGGCGTTTCGAGGTGGCCACCGGGGTGGGCCACGTGCCGCAGCTCGAGGTGCCGAAGTGGACACTCAACCAGATCCATGGCTGGTTGAAGACCGACGGGTTGGCCGCTGCCTACGCCGCAAGTCCATAGCGTCGACACATCTGACCTGATCCTGTCGGCGCAGGACTACCTCACCAGCGCTACCAGCTCTTCGGTGGCTGACTCGATGCCGTCGCACAGCACCTGCAGGTCGGGAACGGCGTCGAAGTCACCGGTCACCCCGCAGGTGAGGCGCCCGGCATACGAGGCGATCCCGATCGTGATGCGGATATCGGAGCCGAGCGGGATGTAGGGGAACAACTCCGTCATCCGGTGGCCGAGCAGATACATGGGAATCTGAGGCCCGGGCACATTCGTGGTGACCGTGCTGATTGCCCGCTGCGGCAACCGAGCTGCCACGCGGGCGCCAAGCGCGAACAGGGTCCCGGGCACCATTTCGGCCGCGTTGAGCATGCCGCCGACGCCTATGGCCATGCCGCTGCTCTTGAGTGAGGAGAGCTGTCGGGTCACAGCCGCCAGCCGCTCAACAGGGTCTAGAACGCCCACCGGGAGGTCGGCGAAGACGGCCGACACCTGGTTGCCCAGTCGACCGTGCTCCTCGGGGGGGCGCATCGAGACGGGGACCATGGTGCGCACGGTGCGTCCCTCCACATTCTCCCCACGCGCGGTCAGGAACGTTCGGAAGCCGCCGGCGATCGCCGCGAGGATCACGTCGTTAACCGTGCCGCCGAACGAGTTCTTCACTTTCTTGATCTCGGAGAGGTCAGCGCGCGTCCACCCCCAGCGGCGCAGCGGCCCGATCGGGCCGTCGAGCACCGACTCCGGCCAGATCACCTTCTCCCCGACCCGGGCGAGGCCATACAGCTCGGCCGCGGCCTGACGGGTGGAGCGTCGCGGCGCCCTGACCGCTCCGGTGATCACCTGCCCGATCTCCAGGGGGACGCGGAGCAGGTCGCCTATAGCGGATGATGCCAGCCGGACGGGAGAGGGTTCAGCCGCCGGAGTCCAGGGAGCAGCCGGTCTCGCCTTGGCGTGCGGGTCGCGGTCCAGAAGTACATCAATGATGTCGGCTCCCGAGATGCCGTCGATCATGGAGTGATGGGTCTTGTTCACCATGGCCCAGCGGCCGCCCTCGAGGCCGTCGAACAGCCAGCTCTCCCACAGCGGCCGAGACAGGTCCAGGTGCTCCGACATGAGGCAGGCGGCCAGATCCCGCAGCGACTGCTCCGTGCCGGGGCTGGGCAGGGTTGCATGCCTGACGTGGTCTTCGATGCGGAATCGCGGGTCGTCGGC
>DASVHT010000201.1:0-4722 GCA_036382455.1 Dermatophilaceae bacterium | reverse complement strand
GACCGCTGAGGACCGACCAGCGCCACGTTGGCACAGGCGCCTTGCCGCAGGACTCAGGACGATCCTCACCACCAGACGTACGCACCACGACGACGTCCCAGTGACGACCATCGAGATGACTGACCCTGCACTTCCACGCGTTCTCCCTTCCTGGATGCTGCACTGCTCTGGTTGAGAGTGCAAGCAGGCTGGGCTCCTGGATCTGTTGTCGCACAATGGATTCAGCAGCCATTGCGGCAGGTGAGAGGTGGCTGCGCCCACGGTCGCATTCTTCGCCCAAGAGCTCGGCGGGTATCTCATCGCGTGTCGAGGCATCGAGCGCGGCAATCGCTGACTCGCTGGATAGGCGGGCGAAAGTCTGGCCATGGGGTAGGAGCACGCCGGTCGGGGCGAACCGGTGACCGCCCGTGTGCGAGCACTCCCAAACCCGTCCCGGGCGCTGCAGCGACGACTCCAACGCCACCGGTCGGCCGCGCACCGCGCAACAGGCGTCCCGCCGGGAGTTGGCACAGACCAGGAGCACCGGGCTGCCGGACCTCTGGAGCTGCGGGACAGCGTTCTGTAACGCAGCGATGTCACCTTCGCCAAGAGCCGCCCAGGGCAGCTGAAGCAATCGCGCCGGGTCATCGAGACTGTCCTGGAGCAGCCAGGGACCCAGAGCGAGACCGCCAGCGACGTAGACGCGTTGGGGCCGGCCCTTGTGCGTATCCGAGATCTGCGGATCAGAGTGAGTGCCAGGGCGACGGATCAGGATGAAGCGCCCTCCGGCGTCGCGGCACATACGGTCCAGAGCCAGGCCCACTCCGGGGTCGAGGTGCGACTGTGTCGCAGCCCGTTCGCCCCACGGTCCGTTCTGTTCGAGGGCCACCCAGAAGGCCGCGGTGGGGGCGGTGCCTAGCGCTGGGGCCCGCGCGCGGTCCCAGATCTCGGAGCAGGCAGCGGGCAGGCGTGAGGTATGGCTGCCCTGGGCGGCACCGCTCACTCCCGGCCCGCAGGAAACTCAGGCAGCATTTCGGGGCCATCTGGCGCAGCGGCCGGCGGGACCGCGAGGGTGGCTGGTGCTGAGGTGGTCCTTGGCTCGGGCAGCGTTCCGGCGATGCCCGAAATCGTGGTGGTGGCCGGTATGCCGGATCCGTCGCGCTTCCCGATCGCCTCGGGCAGGTCCAGGGCAACGCCGTTGGCCGCCGCCGCTCGAGCAGGGCTGCCTCCGGCCCACCCCAGAACCAGGGTGTCCTCCCCGCGCAAGAAACGGTGACACCGAACACCACCCGTGGCGCGGCCCTTCGCGGGGTACTCGGCATAGGGGGTGACCTTGAGGGCGCCGGGCTCGGTGCCGGGCAGCGCACCAGATGAGCCGCTCGAGGTCACGACGAGATTGGCCCTTCGGGGGTCGAGAGCGCCGAAGAAGAGGACGCGTGCGCCAGAGGTCAGCTTGACGCCTGCCATACCGCCCGCGGTGCGTCCTTGCGGCCTCACCGACGATGCAGAGAAGTGCAGCAGCTGGGCGTCGGAGGTGATGAACACAAGGTCCTCGTCGCCGGTACGCAGCTCGACCGCACCCACCACCTCGTCGCGGTCCTTGAGACCGATGATCTCCCAGTCATCCTTGTTTCCCGGGTAGTCGGTTGTCACTCGCTTGACGACGCCCTGAGCCGTCCCCAGGGCGACACCTGGGGAGTCTGGTGACAGCGACGTCAAGGTCAGTGGCTGCTCGCCCCTGGGGAGGTCGACAAAGGCACCCAGGGGAGCGCCACCGGACAGGGAGGGTGCGTCGTTGGTCGGGGGCAGAGTGGGCAGCTCCAGCGCCGAGAGCCGGATCATCCGTCCGCGCGAGGTCACCAGGGCGAGATGGCCCCGGACGGTTGTCTGCACGGCGGCGATGACGGCGTCATGCCGGTGGCGGCCGCCGTTGCTCGATGGCGCATCGGCGTTCGTCGTACGGGCCAGCAGACCGGTAGAGGACATCAGCACCCAGCAGGGGTCGTCCGTGACCTCGAGGGGCGTCGACATCGTGATGGGGGTGCCGGCGGACTCCAGCAGTACCGTGCGGCGCGGCGTCCCGTGCGCCTTGGCCACGTCCGCGAGCTCGTTCGATACCGTGCGGAGCAGCAGCTTCTCGTCGCCGAGCATCGCTCGCAGCGCCTCGATCTGGCGCTCCAGCTCGTCCTTCTCGGTCTCCAGCTCCACCCGGGAGAACTTCGTCAGCCTGCGCAGCTGCAGGTCGAGGATGTACGTGGCCTGCGCGTCGGAGAGGTCGAAGACGTCCATCAGCCGGGACTTGGCCACACTGGCGTCTTCGGAGGTGCGGATCAGCTGGATGACCTCGTCGATATCCACGATCGCGATGAGCAGACCCTCGACGAGATGCAGCCGCTCCTCGCGCTTGCGTAGCCGATAGGCGCTGCGGCGGCGGACCACGTCCACGCGGAAGTCGACGTACACCCGCAGGAGCTCCAGCAGGCCCAGGGTGCGTGGCTGGCCGTCGACCAGGGCCACGTTGTTGATCCCGAAGTTGTCCTCCATCGGCGTCAGCCTGAAGAGCTGCTCGAGCACCGCCTGCGGGTGGAAGCCACCCTTGATCTCGATGACCAGCTGGAGCCCGTGCTTGCGATCGGTCAGGTCTTTGACGTCGCTGATGCCCTGAAGTCTCTTGGACTGGACCAGGTCCTTGATCTTCTCGATGACCTTCTCGGGCCCGACGAGGTACGGCAGCTCGGTGACGACGATGCCTTGCTTCCTGGGAGTGATGTTCTCGATTCGCGTCGTTGCCCGGGTCCGGAAGGACCCCCGCCCCGTGAGGTAGGCATCGCGAATCCCTTCCAGGCCTACGATCTTGCCACCGCAAGGCAGGTCGGGGCCGGGCACGAACATCATCAGGTCATCCAGCGAGCACTGGGGGTTGGCAATGAGATGACGAGCCGCGCCGATGACCTCGACAAGGTTGTGCGGTGCCATGTTCGTGGCCATGCCGACGGCGATACCGCTGGCCCCGTTGACAAGGAGGTTCGGGTAGGCGGCGGGCATCACTCCCGGCTGCAGCAGCTGGTCGTCGTAGTTGGGAACGAAGTCGACGGTCTCCTCGTCCAGGCCATCGGTCATCAGCATCGATGCCCGTGCGAGCCGAGCCTCGGTATAGCGGGACGCCGCCGGCCCGTCGTCAAGCGACCCGAAGTTGCCGTGTCCATCCACCAGCGGGAGACGCATGGTGAAGGACTGGGACATGCGCACCAGTGCGTCATAGATCGAGCCGTCACCGTGAGGGTGGTACTTGCCCATCACCTCGCCAACGACACGACTGCTCTTGACGTGTCCCCGCTCAGGCCGCAGCCCGAGCTCGCTCATTCCGAACAGGATTCGTCGCTGCACCGGCTTGAGTCCGTCACGGGCGTCAGGCAGGGCCCGGGAGTAGATGACCGAGTAGGCGTACTCCAGGAACGCCCCCTGCATCTCCTCCTCGACGTCGATGTCAACGATCCGCTCGGTGAAGTCCTCATCCGGCGGCGGGGAAGATGTCGTGCGGCGGGCCATGCTCGGAGGTTCTCCTTGTGGGGGCAGACGTTGGCTCAGATCAGCACTCCATCTTCACCCACTGCAGGACAGCGGTCGCCAGCGACTCGCCGTCACTGCGCGTACAGCGCTCAGAGGAGGTTGGTGATCAGTGTGTTGGCCAAGGCCAGCACCGCGTCCCGCGCTTCCTGCGGCGATCGCGCGGCGCGCGCGGCTGCGGACATGGCCGTGCAGGTGCCGAGGTCGTGCATGGCGAGCGCCGCTCGCACGGCGGGTACCCGCGTCGGAGCCATGGACAGACTGCTGACGCCCAGCCCGGTGAGGACCAGTGCGAGGAGCGGGTCGGCGGCGGCTTCGCCACAGACGCCGATGGGCGTCCCCGTGTCGCGGCCACCGTCGCACGCGGCTGCGACGAGGTCGAGCACAGCTGGCTGCCACGGATCCAGCAGCGTTGCCAGCTCGCCCTGCATCCGGTCGGCGGCCAGGGTGTACTGGGCAAGGTCGTTGGTGCCGATGCTGGCAAAGTCAACCTCTGCCAGGACGTGACGAGCCCGAAGAGCCGCAGCGGGGACCTCGATCATCACCCCGACCGAGGGAAGACCATTCTCACGAACCCGACGGGCGAACCACGCGGCCTCCTCGGCCGTGGCCACCATCGGCGCCATCACGCGAACGTCCGCCCCTGTATCCCGCGCCGCGCTGGCGAGCGCGGTGAGCTGGGTGTCCAGCAGCTCTGGGCGTTCGGCCGAGAGCCGCAAGCCGCGCCTGCCGAGGGCAGGGTTCTCCTCCGGACCGAGGTCGGCGAATGCCAGCGGCTTGTCGGCTCCGGCATCGAGGGTCCGCACGATCACTCGCCGTGAGCCGAAGACCTCGAAGACCCGGGTGTAGACGGCGACCTGTTCCTCCAGGGTCGGCGCGGTCTCCCGTTCGAGGAAGAGGAACTCGGTCCGGAACAGCCCCACGCCTTCGACGTCGAGCGCGCCGGCGCGCTCGGCGTCATCGGCGGTACCGATGTTGGCCAGCAAAGCGACTGGGTGACCGTCGCTGGTCGCGCCAGGACCCGAGACGGCCCCCAGCGCGTCGGCCCGGCGCTCGCTGCGCTTGACCAGGTCGGCCTGGGCTGCTGGATCCGGGTCGACGAAGACCTCGAAGACCCGGGTGTAGACGGCGACCTGTTCCTCCAGGGTCGGCGCGGTCTCCCGTTCGAGGAAGAGG
>DASVHT010000200.1:0-4430 GCA_036382455.1 Dermatophilaceae bacterium | reverse complement strand
GCCCTGGCAAGCGCAGGCCATCGGCGTGGCGTTGCTAGTGGCATGTGCGGTCAAGGCCCTCGGCGTCCCCATAGTCGGCGGCCGGGTCGGTGCCCTCGTCGTCGGCGTTGGCGTGGCCCTCTACGCGCCGACCCTGTCGCCGACGGTGGTTCTCATCGGCGTATTGGCCCACCTAGCCGGCGACGCTCTCACCGACAAAGGCATCCGACCGCTCTATCCGTTGACGAAGGATCACTTCACATTCGGGATCGCCGGAACGACTGGTGAATGGCGCGAGCAGGCTATCGCAGCCGGTCTCGCCGTTAGCATCGTCGTAATGGCGCTGGGATTGCAAGGGCGCATACCGGGGCTCTAGAAACAGCGCCCTACGATCGAATCTGCGGGCACAGAATTCCGGCTAGGGCATAGGGAGACACCCTAAGACGATCACTGCAGGCGAACGAAAAGAAACCGGCACCTATCCGCAAGGACGGGTGCCGGTTTCGGCGTTCTAGGGGGCGATTAGCGGCGGCGGGGTGGAACCGTCGCGGCTCGGGCAGGCACCGACGGACGGGTGGTCATGACGGGTCCTTGCCGGCCGTGGTCGCATGGGTCGGCGACGGGGTCGAGGTGCCCTCACTGGACAACGTGGAGCTGCCGGCGAGTGCAACCTGCGCGAGCATGGCCTGTACGTCCTGAAGCGCCACCCTGGCCCGCTCGATTCGTTCGACTCCCTGCAATGCGCTGCGGTCGCACTCGTCCAACGGTCCCAGCAGCTCTTCAGGCGGCACATCGAACACCAGCGCGAGAGCCACTAGGTCGTCAACGTCCACGCGCCGAGCGCCCTGTTCGACCTTGAGCACCCCGGTCGGTAATAGCGGCCGGCCGATGGCGCGCATCCGGTCGGACACGTCGGTCTGCGTTAGCCCTCGCGCTTCGCGCAGTGCCTTCACGTTGTGAGCCACCGCCCACCCAACGTCGCCTAATTCGACGGCCCTGGCTCCCATCTTGCCAGTCTACCGGGTCCCGAACTTGCCAACGCTAACAAACGGTGTCACGCTTCCTTCATAGCTACCTGGAGACTGCGAACATGGAAGGCGACAGCGAGCATGGAAGGCGTCATGGACAAGCTGATAACCACCTCGGAGCTGGCTGAGTACCTCGGCGTCCCGGTCGCCACGCTCCGCTACTGGCGCAACCGCGGAGACGGCCCGCGTGGATTCCGGGTCGGCCGCCACGTTCGCTACCAGCGCACCGACGTTGCAGCGTGGCTGGAGTCCAACGGCGACCCGCTGCGCGACCGGGTCTCGGTCTAACTACCCCCGGACGCAGCGAAGGCGCCGCCCCCGGCGCCCCGCTGTTGCCGCCACCCGCACAAGGAGAGCAGCACCTAGATGAACACCACCATACCTGCCAGACCCGACAGGGAACGACCCACCGGGCCGCTGGTCGTGACCGCCGCCACCGACCGGGCCAGCAGCATTATCGGCCGCGGCCGGCTGGTCGGTCCGCTGCCGACCTACGGCTCGGCAGAGTGGGCCGCGCTGCCACTCAACAGCCCACAGGCCATAGCCGCCACGGTCGTCGCGGCGGAGTGCTGGCGTGCCGCTGGCACCCCGGCCATGATCCGCAGGACCGTGGAGCTGGAGCTACTCGCCAACCGGCAGCTAGAAAACGCGGAGCGGTCAGCAGCGTTCGCCGAGCTGGCCGCCACTGTTCGGCACCTGTCGATGGTGCCGACCCAGGACGAGCTGGCGCATCGTCGGCAGGTGGCCGCGTGAGCGCCGAGCCTGACGTTGCCGCTGACTACGCCGGGCGGTTCGCCGGGGCACTCGGTCTCGTACCAGACCCGCAGGTCTGGACCGTAGACACCACCGCCGACCATGGACACGTGTTGTGGGCCGGGCGGTTGGTGCGGAAGTATCCGTGGCGGCTGATGTACGTGCACGGCATGGGCTGGCATACCTACGACGGCACCCGGTGGGTCGCCGACGACGCTGGGGACGCACGGCGAGCCGTGGTGGACCTACTGCGCGCCGAGTACCACCGAAGCTACGACGACAAGGACGCGCAGAAAGAGATCAACCGGATGCAGTCTGCGTCCGCGATATCGGCGGTGCTCGATCTGGCACGCTGCATGCCGCCGTACAACTGCACAGTCAAGCAGTTAGACGCCAACCCGTACCTGCTCAATACCGCGTCCGGGACGCTCGATCTGCGCACGATGGTCGAGCGTCCGGCGAGTCCGGAGGACCGGATTACCAAGGTCACCCGCGGCTCATACCGACCTGGCGCAGCGGACAGCGGCGCGTGGCAGACGTTCCTAGACAAGGTGCTCCCCACGGCCGATGTCCAGGGATTCATGCGTCGACACTCCGGGGTCGCGCTGGTCGGTCGAACCATCGAACAGCTACTACTGATCATGACCGGCACCGGGGCGAACGGGAAGGGCACCTATTACAAGGCGGTCGCCCACGCTCTCGGCGACTACGCCGACATGGCCGACCCGGACCTGTTCATGCACCGGGAAGGCGCCCACCCGGTGGGACAGATGGCGCTGATCGGGCGGCGGTACATCGTGGTCAGCGAGTCGGACAAGGACCGGCGGTTCGCCGAGGCGACCATGAAAAAGCTGGTCGGTGGAGATCCGATTAACGCTCGGTGGATGCACCAGAACCCGATCACGTTTGAGCCGAGCCACACCGCGGTCCTGGTGACGAACCACCTGCCCAAAGTCTCGGGCGACGACCCGGCCGTGTGGCGCCGGCTGCGCGTCGTCCCGTTCGATGTCGTGCTCCCGGAGAGCGAGTGGGATCGGCACCTAGACGAGAAGCTACAGGCGAGCGCCGACGCCATCCTCACGTGGGCGGCCGCCGGCTACGCCGAGTACGTCGCGCAAGGGCTGGCCGAGCCGCCGGCGGTACAGGTCGCCACGACGGCCTACCACCAGGACAGCGACGCGCTGGCACGGTTCGTCGACGAGTGGTGCTACGTCGGCCGTAACTACTCGGCTGCCGTTGGGGACCTGTACGACAAGTGGGTCGGCTGGTGCACAGGGGACGGCACCGAGCCTGGCAGTAAGCGTGCGTTCGGGGTCTCGTTAGAGCGGCGCGGTTACAGCGAGGGCAAGGGCAGCCACCACGTAGCTCGGCGACGCGACGGGATCGGCCTGCGCACCGATCCGAAGGAGCAGCAGGAACCATGATCGTCCGACGTGCGGGGACGCATGGGACACAACTTCTGAGAGTTTCCACGCGAGGATTTCCCGAGGAGATTTGCAGAACTTGCGTCCCATGCGTCCCCGGATCAAGGAAACCGCAGGTCAGTGCGTTGCGGGGTCTCGGCGACGTCGCTCTTGATGCTTGGTCTGAGGGTGCCAGTCGGCGCCCGAACCTAGACGAATGGAGATCAAGATGAGCGAGTGGAACACGGTTGCGTTCGCACCAGCTCCGCCCGGTTGGTGCGCACACTTTGCCGAGGGCGCCGATCGTTGGAGCATGCCGATCGCCGGCTGGCTAACCCAGGAGGACGGGCACGCCCGTCGCTTCATTGCGGCCTTTGCCAACGCCGCAGGCGAACTCGTGCCGCTAGATCTTCTAGGCGCCGCCTCGTCTCTGGCCGCCATACGTGGCCCAGGTGGAATCGACCGGGGCGCCCTGTCAGCCGGCCAGCTGCGAGATGCACTGGGGGCAGTCCGGTGGGCGGTAGCTGGGTCGGAGGCGAACTATGCCGCGGTAGATCCGGTAGCGACGAGCACTCAGAGCGAGGTCGAGTTGGGGGGGCAGATCGAGCGGACGGCGCATCTGCTCCGGCAGCAGCCGAAGGCCGGCAGAGTCTCGGTTCCGAGCGATCTGGCGGAGATCGAGCGCCTAACGGCGAATGTCGCGGAGGAGCGGGAACGCCTCGCGGCCGCCGCCAGCGTGGACAAGGGGAACCGGTGGCGCCGATCCGACCCAGTCGTGCCCCCTCGGTCTCCTGCCATCCTTGAGGGCATTACGGCGCGACTAGAGGAAGCGCACCGGCGGCTCAGCGAAGCGCAGGGCGAAGTCGCGGCGCGCGCTGAGTGGGACGCCGAGCACGCGTCGGAGATAGCGCGCGGCGTGGCGGCGCGCGATGAGTTGGCGTGGCGGCAGCGGGCACGACAGGTGCTGAGTTGGCCATCCACACTCGTCGAGGGACCGGGTCTAGGTCTACTAGAGCGAAGCCTGTAGGGCCTGATGCAAGGCCATAGCCACGCCGCCACAGGAGCGGCTGCAGTCCTCCTGGTAGAGCCGCACCAGCCATGGCTGATGCTCGTCGCCACGGCTGCGTTAGGGGCCGCTGCCGCCCTCCTACCGGACCTCGACATCGAGTCGTCCACGGTGTCGAACTCCCTCGGGCCGGTCACGCGCCTGATCTCCCGCGTGGTCGCCTTGGTGAGCGGCGGTCACCGGGAGGGGACTCACAGCCTC
>DASVHT010000199.1:0-5442 GCA_036382455.1 Dermatophilaceae bacterium | reverse complement strand
CCGGGGTGAACCCCTCATCGGGTGCGGCCTCGTCCAGCGGCTGCCCGCACGTCGAGCACTCCGCCGGTTCGACCCGTTCGTGGTCGACGTGGTCGGAGGGCTCCAGCCCCGAGCCCTCGCGCCCGGTCTGGCCGCCGGGTTCCACCGGCGCGCTCGGCCGCCCGCTCGGCGGCGACCCGGGCCTCCGTGGTCAATGCGGAGACCAGCGCGGCCGCCGAGGTGCCGCCGGCCACGTTCTTGCTCAGCAGGCACCTCCAGTTGACGGTCGACACTAGCTCTGGCCCGCTGGCATCGGGGGACGGCTAATCGGACACGAGCCGCCATGATCAGCGTTGCGCTTACGAGATCAAGCCGACACGCCGCAGGTCAACGGGCTGCCTGAATGGACACGCACCGACCGCCGATACCACGCTGGTGGCCGTCAGCTCGGTTAGCACAGCCGACACAGCCTGGGCGACCGCGTCCGAATCCTTCCTGGGCGGAGAACGCGGGCATCCAAGGCTGCGGGGGCTGTAGGCGCATCAGCGAATGAAAGGCCACCCGCTGCCTTCACCGGCGTGGCACGGATGGGGGGCGCATGGGTACGAGCGGTGCCTCAACCCACTTGAGAGCGAGGTACGCGTAGGTAGCGGACAGCTCGGCGGACTCGGCCACGAGAATAGGAAGGAGCGCCGTGCACAGGTTCGTCAGGATAGTCGCGTGAGAAACAGAGCAGTACCGGCATGGGTAACCACGGCATCGACAATCGTTGTCGTCCTCGGCGTATCAGCCGGCCTGTGGTGGACGGGCTGCGGGAACTCGTGGTCTCGTTCGCGGTGCATCCCGTGGCGAGCCCAAGCGCGCCGACGACGAGCAGTACGGCCCCGCGGCGTCGCCCGGGCCGCCGGCTGACGGCCCGGCGGCCCGCTTGGCGAACGAGCGTGTCGGACGGCGTGGTGTCGGACGGCACGGGGAGCCAGGCTACGACCGGGCGGGCCGCGGCCGAGGAACGAGCCGAGACGGCGGGGGAGCGGGGCCCGGCGGGCGGTGCAGACAGACAGCATGAAGGTCGCTACGTTGCCTGAAGGTCATGCCGCCTAGGGGGTCCCGATGGTCGGACGGGTGTCCCTCCGGCTTCGGGTCGGCGTCTCCGGACATCGTCACTTCGATGATGAGCAGGACATCACTGCCCGCGTTGCCGCCGCTCTGGACCTAGTCGTGAACCTAACGGCGGTACTGGCATCGAGCGCGGTCACCCCAGTCGTCCTCACGGTCGTTTCCTCGCTGGCCGAAGGCGCTGACCGGATCGTTGCCCGAGACCTTCTCGGGCGCGCAGCCGGCCGGTTGGAAGCGGTACTGCCACTATCTCAGGCTGAGTACGAGAAGGACTTTCGCGATAATGCCTCGCTCACTGAGTTCCGCTTGCTGCTCCGGCAGGCCAGCACCCGGACTCTCACGCCCGCCCAGGGGACTCGGGACGGCGCTTACCTCGAGGCGGGTCTGCGGATGCTCGATCGGGTGGATCTGCTAATCGCCATTTGGGATGGTCAGCCAGGACGCGGGGTTGGCGGCACTGCTGAGATCGTGGCCGAGGCGCGAGGACGAGGACTCCCGTTGCTCTGGATTCCAACTACCCCCGGTGCCGCATTGGTGCAGGAGGTGGCGGGTCTGCGGCGCTCGCTCACGTCCCAAGATCTGCAACCTTTGAGCGACGACGCGTTGCGCGAGCTCGACCGGTACAACGCCGGATGCCCCAGTCCCTCGACTTCTGGAGTAGTCGACATACAAGACATACGGGCTGCCCCCCCGGCCGGCCTCTTGGACCCCCTCTTCACCCCGGTAGCCGCCTGGATTCAGCCGTACTACACGCGCGCGGACGACACGGCACGTCGCTTTCAACGCCACTACGGCCACCTAGAGACCCCTCTGTTTGGGTTGGCCGCTGGGGCCGTCGTCGTTGTCGCAGCACAGATCGCATTCCGGCGCGAGCACCCGGAATACGCAGTGGTGGAACTCCTCTTCATTGCGCTCGCGTTCGTTAACCTGCGAATTCTGCGCGGCGTTCACCTTCGTGAAAGGTGGGTCACGGCCAGGTACCTGGCCGAGTGGCTGCGCACGGCCTTCTTCCTCGGAATGGTCGGAGTCCCTAGTCGCGCTGGACTCGGCGAAGGCGGCGGGCCCGTTGACATACAGGCGGAGTGGCTGCGCCGGGCATTCGCCGAGATTTGGCTGGAACGACCGAATGTCGCACCCGTCGAAGGCAATGTCGAGGCGCTCCGCTCAATCCTCGCACGCCGCTGGATCGAAGATCAGCGGCACTACTTCGCGAACGCAGCAACCCGCCAGCGGAGGAGGTTCAAAGCGGTCAGCAGGGTGACGGAGGTGCTATTCATGGTTAGTTTCCTCGTCGCCATCCTGCACACGACTGGCGTCGGTAGCGCTAATCAGGAGGCCTGGTGGGTGCTCTTGTCGATCTCGTTGCCCGTTGTCGCTGCCGCGCTGCATGCCATGAGCGACCAGCGGGAGTATCGACGGCACGCGGACCGCTATGGCCGTACCGCTATGCGCCTTGAAACTCTCCGGCCTCGAATGGAGGCAGCTGCAACGCTCGACGAGGTCAGAGCAACGGCGCTGGAAACCGAGCGTCTCCTGCGGGAGGAAGCGAGCGACTGGTTCGGTGTTGTTCGCTTACGGGAAGCGGAACTTCCATTCTAAGTTCACAACGGTTAGTAGCCTGAAGTGTCACTGGGGGAACTAGCAATTGAGATGACTATGAACAGACCGAACAGGCAGAAGGAGACGATGGCCCAGACCCGCGCCCTGGCAGACGCCGATGATGCCCCTTGCATATTGCCCACGGCACGCAGGCTGGACACCCGTGCAGCCGCCACAATAGCCGGGATTCCGGTCGGGAAGAAAAGCACCAAGGCGAAGATGGCCATAACCATGTGAGTTGGGATATCCCGAGTCAGCCGGGTGCTCGACGAGGATGCCGTCTCCGTCGTCCCCCAGGGGGGCTGCGGCGGAGTTGATACTGGCGTGTGATCGCCCGCCGCTTGGACGACTGCACTAACGGCGACCTTCGCGGTCCCGCCTGCACTGCTGATCACTACCGACCCCTGATATTCGCCCTCGTAGGCGGTGTCGATAAGGACGTCGATGGTGTCAGACCGCAGCCGTGCAATAATCCAGCTGTCGCGAGTGCTCACGGTGGCCTGCAATTCGCCGCCGCCTTCGTTTCGCAGCAGCACCGTACGGCGCGGCAACTCCTGACCCTGCCTTAGTACGCCGAAGTCCAAACGGCTGGTTGATGGTACGAGGCGCGGAGGGCCAGCGCTCAGGTCGCCGCCCACGTCGCGAACCAAGCGGTTGAGTGCCGCCTCCCAGTTGCGGTTGTCCATCTGCACGGCTTGGCGTGTGGTTAGTTTCGCTAGCGAGGGCGGCAGCTCTTCGTGCCGAGGCAATGGCACTGCGTCGACCAGAGTGGGAATCACCGGTATCCCGCGTCGTAACGCCGCTTCGATCTCGAGCCGGACGAAGTCACTCGGATCGTCGAGCCTCCGAAGCCCCTGTTCGTCCGTTGCTTTGAGCCATCCAGGGCCAATCACCGCAAGTAGTGCGTCGCAAGATCCCACCGTGGCGTCTATGTACCGAGCGAAGTCGCTGCCCGCCGGGATGCCATCTACGTCCATGAACACACGCGTGTCAGGACCCAGTTGGCGGCATAGGTCGGTTTCTAGACGTCCCGCCCAACCAGCGGAGTCCCCACGACGGTAACTGATGAAGACCGTCTTACCATCGGTCATCCTGACCTCCTGGTCTACAGGCCGCGGCTGGGGCCCCAAAAGTTACGGCCCTTTACGGCAGGTGTCCGGGCGAAGCTTCCGGGCGGGTAGGGCTTCCCGCGATCGAGGCCCAGCACCCGGTGGCCGGCCTCGGCGATGCGGCACGCGGCGACGGATCCGCCGAACCCCGATCCCACGACGACGGTATCGACGTGCTCAGGTCTGCCCGGTGCCGGTGAGCCGCTCGCTGCCGTCAAGGTGCCTCCATCGCAACCGGCCCGCCCGCGGCTTGTTGTGCCGCCCCGCACGGGATTGGGAGCAAGGCTTCTCTGGTTCCGTCGCCTCCGACAAGAGGAGAATCGGCGTGCAATATTGATACTTGATACCGCGGACTTGCGCATTCGTCGAGGGCGGCTGGTGTGGCATGGGCCCAGAACTCCTGACATAGCCGTGACTGGCCGAGCCAGTCTTGCCTTCTGAGCAGGCGATTTGGCGTGTCGGAGAGCGGGTGACTCGCCGGCGCTCTCCGATAATCACTGGGACGTTGTCCGGTGCTTGGGGGGTGGCACAGGGTGGGTCGGGTGCGCTAGCCGGTGCTGCCGCCGCTGCCCGCTGACGCCATCCCGATTGGCCCGGCGGCCGGCCTGGTGGACGGTGCGGACGGCGGGGCGGTGTTCGTGTTCGGGCAGGCCACGTTCGCGTTCGCGACCGACGACGAGGTGGGGTCGCCAGCTGGCCGCGGTGCAGCTGGTGGCCACCGAGATCGCCTCGGCCTCGGCGGTCGCGGCCGGGTTCGGGATCGGGCTGGCCACCCTGTGGCGGTCCACCCTCGCCCGGATGCTGCGCCCGCACCACAGCCGGGCCGACGACGAAGCCCGCGCCCTGCTCCGGGAGGCGTTCACCCTTTCCGGCGACTGCACATCAGCGGGGACACCCTGCACGTCCGGCTCGACCCCGTCACAGCCCCCCGCCGCAGCCGCGCCCTCCACGCCCTCTGCCAGCAGCTCACCGAGACCGAACCCGCTACCCCGACACCAACCTGACCATCAGCTACGGCGTCAAAGGCCAGCCCTACACCCCATGATCTAACTCGCCATGTCAGGAGTTCTGGGCCCCAGCGGCCGCCGGTGATGTCCATCCGGTCCTTGACGTCTCGTGGAAGTGGCTGAAGGTCTCCAGGTGAGCGAGCGAGGTCGCGGGGCCAGGTCCTCGCGCATGGTTGCGACCTCAGGCGTTCGACGACCTCAGCTGGCGGGGCCGGCGGTCTCGGCGATCTCGCGTGGATCTGCCGGCCGCCACCGTGCTGCTGCTCCGCCGTCCCGGACGCCAGCGGGCCGGCCCTCCATGAACTGCGAGAGGGCCGGCCCGGCCCACGAGGCGATGAACGTTTAGACCATGCCGCAGGCGTGCTGGGTCCGCGGTCCGGCCATGCCGTCGACCATCAGGCCTTTCTCCTGCTGGAAGCTGCGCACCGCGCCCTCGGTCTGCGGGCCGTAGCGACCGTCAACGGCGATGTGATGACCGTTGGCGACCAGCATCTGCTGCAGCGTCTTGACGTCGGCGCGGTAGGTGCCGATGTAGCGCTGGCCCAGATAGGCCACGGCAGAGGAAGTGGAGGAACTGGCCTTCGAAGAAGTGGCCTTGGGGGCAGCGGCCTGGGTAGGGGCGGTTGCCTTGG
>DASVHT010000198.1:0-22050 GCA_036382455.1 Dermatophilaceae bacterium | reverse complement strand
TCGACCGAGCCGAGATCCATCCGCTCAGCGCCGACGATGCCCGCGCCATCCTGGCTGCCGCTCGGGGGCAACGCAACGCCGCCCGGTGGTCTGTGGCGCTGGCGCTAGGACTGCGCCAGGGTGAGGCACTCGGCCTACCGTGGGAGGCGGTCGACCTGGACGCTGGCACGCTGACCGTTCGGCAAGCGCTGCAGCGGCAGACCGGGAAGGGCCTGGTCGTCGTTCAGCCAAAGTCGAGAGCGGGCCGACGCATCATCGCGCTCCCACCCGAGCTGGCCGGGGCACTGCGCGAGCACCGGGCGGGCCAGCGCGTCGAGCAGCACGTGGCGGCGAACGCTTGGGAGCCGCACGGTTTGGTGTTCTGCCGTCCGAACGGACGGCCGATCAGCCCGGAGGCTGACTCCCGAGCCTGGAAGTTGCTGCTGATCGCTGCGGACGTCCGACCAGCACGGCTGCACGACGCCAGGCACACCGCCGCCACACTGCTGCTGCAGCAAGGGGTCTCGGCTCGGGTTGTCATGGACATTCTCGGCCACTCGCAGATCGGTCTGACGCTGGGAACCTACAGCCACGTCGTCCCCGAGCTGGCCCAACAGGCGGCCGAGGGTATGGGGGCCGCATTATGGCCCCCAGCGGCCACCACAGCGGCACCACAGGTTCAGAGCGGAGAGCCGGCCGAAGGGTAAACCCGCAGGTCAGGAGGGGAGCCGACGCCCGGACTCGAACCGGGAACCTGCCGATTACAAGTTGGCGCAGGTGGTGTCCGTGCGTATTCGTGCGTGGCTGTAGCCGCAGGTCAGAACGGGTGCACATACGCCTACAACCACCCGCAAACACCTACGAACATGCTGCACTGGCCACCACCGTGGCACTATGCGCGGCTCCGCTTGGCTGGGGGTAGAAACCCCCGTCGACGAGCCTCCATCAGCCACCTACGGCTCGTGCCGGTCGGGACTCCGGCCTCCGCCGCTAGTGCATCAGTCACCCGCGGTGTCGAGCGAATGGTATCCCGGTAAGCGTCCGCCACCCGTTGGTAGAACCCGGCCGGGTCCGTGCCGTCCGGTCGCTCCAACTTTGGGCGCTGCACCGCCGCCGTGATGGCGCCGGTGGAGACCAGCTCGGCCGTCGCCTCTACGACCTGCCCCGTCTCGGTTCCGTCGCCACTGTCGCCTAGGTGAAGGTCGCCGGTGGGAAGCCGTAGATCGGCCAGCGTCGGCTCCGGTTGCCCGGTTGCCCACTTCACCCGCGACCGCTCCAGGTAGCTCGCGTCGGCGTTCACCAACTGCTCAATCCGCGCTAGCGGCAGTGTCCGCAATAGACCAGCCGTCAGCGACCCGCCGACCACATGCAGCTCGGTGATCACGCACCGGCCGCCACGCTCAATGACCTTGAAGGAGACGAGCATTTCCGGGCTGACCTTCACTTTGTGCCAGCTGCCTCCCATGTGTCCCACCGTACAGGTCGCCTCGGCGAGCGTGCAAGCATCCGTTGGGGTCCGCACACGTCCGCCAATAGTTGCGCGCGTGTCGGCGATAGTGCACACTGAGTGGGAAGGAAAGGGTTTCGCCAAAGAGAAGGGGCTACACCCCGATGGAAGTCATGGACGCCGCACCGGTGCTCATCCCGATCAGCGCCGCTGCCGCGCGACTCGGCATCGGCCGATCCGCGGTCTACCTGCTCATGGACTCCGGCGAACTCGCGAACATCAAGATCGGTGCGTCGCGACGGATTCCGGTGAGCGCGATTGACGACTACGTCGCGCGACGTCTGGCCGAAGCCTCGGTCGCCTAGTTACCCCGACATAGCGAAGGGCCGGCTGCCACGGCCGACCCGACGCCCTACAGAGAGAACCCGCTCCCGTGGACATTATAGCCGCTCGATCCGATATCCCTTCGCAGGTCAGACGCCGTGCCGCAGCGGCTGCGCTCTTGCCGCAGCTGCCTTGCGGGCACCGTGACCCGTTGCTGTGCGCCGGGCACGCGCGTCCGCTGGACGACTCCGAGGCGACCGCGTGGTCCCAGGCGATTGCTCACTTGGCAGCGCTCGATCTGCAGGGGATCGTCCCCGCCGAAGTGCGAGCAGATGACCGCTTCCGCTACCTGGTCGCCCGGGCCGCGGCATGAGGCCGCGCATCGGGAGCCTGTTCAGTGGATATGGCGGCCTAGAGATGGGCGTGCAGTCCGTGCTTGGCGGCGGCGTTGCCTGGCACTGCGAGAACGACCCGGCAGCGTCGAAGGTGCTGGCGTATCACGACCCGAACGTACCGAATTTGGGCGACATCACCACCGTGAACTGGTCGCAAGTCGAGCCAGTGCACGTTCTCACAGGTGGTTTCCCTTGCCAGCCGGTGTCCTGCGCGGGGAAGCGGGCCGGCACTTCCGACGCTAGGTGGTTGTTCGATGAGATCGTCCGCGCGCTTGGCGGAATGGGCGCACAACCCGGACTGTGCGTGTTCGAAAACGTCCCTGGGCTGCTCACTGCTAACCGCGGGGACGCTATGGCCCGTGTCGTTCGAGGCTTGGCCTCGGTCAGCTACGTGGGACGCTGGCGGGTTGTACGAGCTGCCGACGTTGGTGCTCCCCACGGTCGAGCCCGAGTGTTCATTGTTGCCTGGCCTGCTACCGACACCCACGGCACGTCTTGGGGACGGGACATCCCGCGGAGCGTCACACCCAGACAGACGCAAGGAGCTGTGCCCGAAACGAGGGGGCGAGTTAGACGAGGTAGCAGTGCACTTGATTGGGGCAAGTACGGCCCCACTATCGCCCGCTGGGAACGCATCCTCGGCCGAGTAGCACCACCACCCACCGAGCCTGGCACCCAAAAACAGCCACGACTTAGCCCTGCTTTCGTTGAGTGGCTTATGGGTCTGCCCGATGGCTGGGTGACCGACGTTCCCGAGGTCAAGCGCAACAGCCAGCTCAAGGTGCTCGGTAACGGTGTGGTACCGCAGCAAGCTGCGATGGCGCTGCGACTGCTGCTGCCGATGGAGGCTGCGGCATGAGACCACGAGCTACAGACGGCCCGCTACGCCGGGCGCTGTTGGCAGCGGCGGATGACGTCGGCTGCTCGATGACGGACCTCTCTGTGCTCGCGAACCAGAACGATCCTTACCGGACAGATACCCCCGCCGGCCACCGGGACGGCGCCTGGCTGGCTGCCTGCATCGACGAGTTAGGACTAGGTGGCCGCCCGCTCCACCTGCGCGGCCTGCATTACGCAGTCATCGGGCGGCCGAAACCTAATGGCAAACCCGTACACCAACACCGACGAGGACTGGCTCTGGCTGTCCGGCAGAGCAGGCAAGTGCGCCCGGTGGCTCGGCTATGTCCCGTTCGAGCAGATCGTCGACCACCGCAACACCCCGCCGACCGTGCTGATACATACCAAGCCAGTCGCGGAGCCGTACCTGTCGGCTGGCGTCGAGGTCGACATCCCAGACGCGGCCGACCTGGCGCCCGCGGTCGACGTCGAAGGCTTCGACGGTGAGCAACCCTACAAGTTGGTCATCTTCGGCGAGAAGTCCAGTTTGGCCGACGTGCTAGAGCCGCTCGCTCGCGAGTACGCGGCCGACCTTTACCTGATGACCGGCGAGATCAGCGACACGCTCATGTACCAGATGGCGCGGATCGGCGTCGAGGACGGCCGGCCGATGGTCGTCCTGTCCTTCACTGACTGTGACCCGTCCGGCTGGCAGATGTCGATCAGCATCGGGCGCAAGCTACAGGCGCTCCGCGAGCTGCTCGACGACCGCCTGACGTTCGAGGTCTACCCGGTCGGACTAACCCCGGATCAGGTCCGGGAACTCGGTCTGCCGAGCACTCCGCTCAAGGACACCGAGAAGCGGGCGGAAGCGTGGCTGGCCGGGATGGGTGTCCAGCAGACGGAGATTGATGCGCTAGCGGCACTACAGCCCGATGTCCTACAGCGGATCGCCCGGGATGCCATCGAACCGTTCTATGACGGGACGCTCAATGACCGGGTGTCCCTGGCCCGCGACGCATGGCGTCGGGAAGCACAGGCAGTCGTGGACGAGACGATCGACTCTGACGCGATGCACCGGATACAGGAGCAGGCGCGGCCGAGGCTGGCCGCGCTGGCGTACGAGATCGGCGTTCTAAACGACGCGGCGCAAGTGGACCCCCTGGACTTCGACCTGCCGCCGATCGTCGTGCCGACCGCGGTCGACCGTCGCGGTGAAGCACACGGCAAACCGTTGGTCGATTCCCGGTGGTCCTTCGCTGAGCAGTGCCTGCGGTTGAAGGCCTCGACTGCGAAGGGGGGATACCGCGAATGAGCGCTGCCGACGAGAGACGGGCGTTGGTGATGATGTCCGCCGCCCACAGGCGCGATGACGCGATCCTCCGGGCGGTTCTGCACGAGGTAGGCACGGACATTTCGGCCCTGCACCGGCTTATTGTAGAGCTGGCATGCCTGGCATCGGAGTACGCCGCCGACTGGCACGGCGAAGGTTTAGACCAGTGCCTTGCCGCAGCAGTCCTCGATGCCGCCGCCGATGAGGCGGGCGTTGCACCGCTGGGTGGGCTGCTATGACCGCGACCGACCGGCTCATCGACGCGCTCCGCAGCCACGATCGCATCCCTCGGCAGTCTGGCGGAGCCTGGTCAGCCCGATGCCCGGCACACGACGACCACAATCCGTCCCTGAGTCTGCGGCAGGGTGACCAGGGTGCACTACTGCTCTGCCAGGCAGGCTGCGCCACGGCCGACGTGATGGCCGCGCTGGACCTGAGCATGGCCGATCTGTTCGACGACCGCCGGGGTGCCGAGTACCGCTACGACGACGGTCGGATCGTGAATCGGACGCCGGATAAGCGGTTTCCCCAGGCCGGCAACAAAAACGGCCGACCGACGCTCTACCGCCTGAGCGAAGTGACGGCGGCGGTGCAGGCCGGCCGCCCGGTGTATCTGGTCGAGGGCGAAAAGGATGCCGACGCGGTGCGGCTGCTGGGAGCCACCGCCACGACCGCCCCGATGGGTGCAAAGAACTTCCGCAAGGTCGACGCTACGCCGCTGACTGGAGCACACGTCGTCGTCGTCCCGGACCGCGACCCATCTGGCGAGACCTGGTTGGCCGACGTGGTGACCGAGCTGACCGGCAAGGCCGCATCGTTGCGGCTGGCGCATGCGGTCATCGGCAAGGACGCGGCGGACCACATCGCATCCGGGTATGGGCTGGACGATTTGGTCGTGTCGCCACTGCTGGTCGCAGAGCCGGCCGAATGGTGGCACGAGCTGGCCGCGCAGTACTCGCCGATTAACTGGCTCGACCTATGGACCAACACCCCCGACGAGATCGAGTGGCTGTGTGAGCCACTACTGGCTCGGGGGCGAAGCGTCGCGTTGTACAGCCCGGCGAAGGCCGGCAAGTCTCTGCTCGCGCTAGAGATCGCCGCCGCGCTGGCCGCGGGGCGTGCGGTCATCGGCAACCCGGCGGGCGACCCGCTGCGAGTGCTCTACGTGGACCTAGAGAACACGCCGGAAGACCTGCGCGACCGGCTGACCGCTCTCGGCTACGGCCCGACCGACCTAGGGAACCTGGCCTACCTGTCCTTCCCCAGCTTGCCCGCGCTGGACAGCGCAGAAGGTGGCCGGCACCTACTGGCCTGTGCACTCAAGCATCGAGCGGACCTAGTGATCATCGACACGGTGTCGCGGGTGATCGAAGGCAAGGAAGATGCAGCGGACACGTTCAACGCGCTCTACCGACACGCGATGGTCCATCTGAAGGCGAAGAAGATCGCCGCGTTGCGCCTCGACCACAGCGGCAAGGACTTGGAACGCGGTCAGCGTGGGTCCTCGGCTAAAGACGGCGATGTTGACGCCGTGTGGCTGCTGACCAAGATGACCGAGCGGACGCTGTACCTGACTCGGCGTATGAGCCGGTCCCCGGCCGGCGCCGACCGGATCGACTTACGACGCGAGTTCAGCCCACTACGGCACGTCGCCACCACGGCGGCGGCCAACCTGCCCGCCGAGGTACAAGACGCCTACGACGCGCTCGACCGGGCCGGGGTGCCAATGGACCTAGGCCGGGACAGATGCCGCGCCGCACTCAAGGAAATAGGCATCGATGTCGGCAGCAACACGACCATGGCAGCCATCGTGAAGGCCCGGAAAACGCACGAAAACCTGCCCGGGGCAGGTCCTGAACCGTCGCGCCATCTTCACGCGGTAGAACCTGCCCCCAAACCTGCCCCAGCGGAAGGCATAACCGCAGGTCAGAGCTGCCCGGGGCAGGTCGGGGCAGGTGGGGCAGGTGCCCCGCCGGTGACCGCTGATGACCTGCCCCCAACTGCCCCCCCTTATAAAGGGGGCAGGTGGGCAGGGCAGCACACCCAGCCCAAGTCAGACGACGGACTTTGGGGTCAAGCACTACGTCCCAACGGCCAGTACGGGCCGGGCCATCCATGAGCAACCGCCGCAGGCTCAAGCCACCACCAGTGGCGGTACAAGCCTTCGCCGCCGAGGCACGGTGCCCGGACTGCGGCAGCTACGTCGGCGAGCCGGATATCGACGAGTACGGGATCTGGCACCTGACCATGCACCACGACGACGAGTGCCCGTTCTACCGAGGAGTCACCCGATGACCGCCTTCGTCGTGACCTGCGCCGCCGACATCGCTCCCAAGCGGCCACCGTGGGATCACTGCCCGCACTGCCCGCACTGCCCCGCTTGCCATCGGCGCCTCGTGTCTGCGGACCCTGGCCGCTCGCTCGCCCCATTCGACGGCGTCACGTGCCCGCATTGCCGCGTCACCGTCTGCGAGGGGGAGTCGTGATCACCTGCACTTGTCGGTCCTACCCCGACCCCTCATCCGATCCGCGCAGGTACCCCTGCCCACGCTGTCACGCCGGGTGGGGTGAGCAGTGCAAGTCGCCACAGCGACGAGTGGTCCTGCACTCGCATCACGTCCGCATCTACGCCATGATCCGGCGCCGCAACCGCTGGGCGGCATCGGGTGATCAAGTTTGCGTGATGCATGGCGAATGGGGCGGCGGCGGAGGGTGGTGCACGTGGTGACACCCTCAGACGAGCGCCGAGCTCTGGTGCTGATGACCGCCGCAAGCCGCCACGACGACGGTCAGGCCGAGGCGGCGTTGTGACCTGCGACCTTGGCGACCACACGGCCAACAGGCGTGCTGCGGCGCTGATGTTGCACGCGCTTCACGGCGACGAACTGGGCCGGGAGACCGTTCTAGCTGAGGCGAGCTGGTGTATGCACTGCTCATGCGGAGTGATGTCCGTGCTGGCTGGCACAGCGCTAGGTGCGCTCCGCGGGTATGCCGATGATGTCGACATCGAGGACACGCTGGCGCGCGTAACCGCCCGAGCTGCGCTGGCCGAGGCAACCATGACCGACCCCGAGTAGGAGATCCACCAAACATGAGCGAGCAGCGGGACCTTGAGGACCGCGCAACATGGAAGACGGTTGCGTTTGCGGCCGCGCCGGCCGGTTGGCGCCTGGTCTGCTACGTGGAAGACGCTTGCTTCCCAGTGGCTGGATGGCTTACCCAAGAGGCAGAAGTGGACCATGGCACCTGGTTCTCCCCAGCACAGAGAGTGGTCGCCGTCATCGACGACGGCCTGGGCCAACTAGAGCTGGCATCCCGACTCGGCGCGGCCACCGGCGAGCGTTGGATCATCTGCGGCCCAGGTCAGCCTGACCCTGAGTGGGCGATCGGCCTGGACGACCTAGGCGACGCTGCAGGGACCAAGTGATCGTGACTGCTCGACCCCGGGCGCTCGACCCCGGGCGCCCGCCGTGCACGGACGACCCTCGTGCGTTCTTCGACCCCCAGCGCTACGCGCAGGCTCTGGCTATGTGCTCTCGCTGCCGACTCCTGGTCTCTTGTCGAGCTCTGGCCGACCGGGGCGACGAACAGCACGGCGTGTGGGCAGGCACTGTCCGCGACCCTGCCAACCACGGCCAGCAGGCGCAGCGCGACGTCCCCGACAGCCCGCACCGCCGGAAGTGATCGTGACCGACCCATACGACCACACCGGACCCGGCGGTCTGTGCCCGCAGCGGCCACTACAGCCGCTCGGAATTCAGGAGACGAGTGATCGAGGATGACCACTCGCCCGTGTCTCGCCTGTGGCCAGCTCGTCACCGCGGGGTCGTACCACAGAGCCTGCAACCCACGACGCACCGGTCACAACCAGACGGAACGCCAACGGCGGCGCCGCGTTGTGGACGTGTGGACCAGGGAGAATGGCTCGACGTGCCCGGGGTACGGCATCCCGCCTCACCTGAGCGCGGACCTGACCGCTGACCACGTTGTGCCAGTGGCAAGCGGTGGCAGCGAAGGGGGCGCGCTGAGCGTGCTGTGTCGTTCGTGCAACTCACGGAAGCGGGAGCGGTGATGGCAGAGCGCAGGTGCCCAAGGTGCGGACACACGTTTACTACGGCGCGTGCCGTCTGCGAGTGGTGCTGGGTTCACCGAGACAAGAGCGCACCAGGACCAGGCGAGCCGACGCCCGACTGGTCAGGCTTCCTACGGCAGGACGACAGTGCATGAACGAGCCCAGGCCGTCGCCCGACCCAGTTGCCTACCGGTGCCCAAGATGCCGCGCCGAGCCGGCCGCACCGTGCGGCGTACTGCCGGAGAAGGTCACGACCAGACGCACCCCGCATACCTGGCGAGTCGACGCGATGCTCGCCGCGCACTCCCGCTGGGCGAAAGCCGATGCACAGTGACCGCCCCACACCTAACGGAATCACGGCCAAATGGCGTTCAACCTGTTAGCTGCTCGGTTGATGGGTGCCTGGCACCCGCTCACCGCCGCAGCATGTGCGGGAAGCACTACCAAAGGGCAAGGAAGCCACGGACGCTCACGGGTGACCCGATCACACCAGACGGCAGGGTTAGACGCTCTACGCACGCACCCGCCAGTGCCATTGGGCAAGTGAGCGTGGCACCCGCCGTGTTCAGCGCACCCATGTCCACCGTGGCGCTGGTGCCACATCCACGACGCAGTGACCGGACGCTAGCGTTCTCTGACCAGGACGACACGGACTCTGACTGCGCCACGGATTAGTCTTGCGTTGTAGCACGATCGGCACGACGTTAGGGAGATGGCAATGGGTGGCAAGCCGAGTAAGGGCACGTCTGCAGATGGCAGGCTCAAGGGTAACTCGGGCAAGGGCACAGGCAAGGGCTCATCGAGCACAGGACAGGGCAAGGGAAAGGGCAACGGTAAGGGCAAGTAGGAGAATGCACAGACGCACAGTGATCTAGGTACTCGCACTGATCAAGTACGTGCCCAACGCGTACCTGGCACATGGTCAACGTGTAGTCGTTGTCGATCTTCTCTGACTGATCATGCGTTGACGTGACTCAACGTCGCCATCATCGACAGTCTCGCCCACTGACTCTGACTCGACGTTGTGCTGATCATGCAACGCACGAGTGACACGCACGATCAGTGCACGTGCTCGACCATGCGACAGGGCAGCATGCACGCGCTCAGTACAGCGGGCGCTGCCAGTTGCGCACTTGATCATGTGTCACCCATCGTGTCGTCGTAGATCACGCACTGTCTGCCACATGCACACGCACTACACATGCACACGCACTACACACGCACACGCACTGTCTGTGCCTAATCGAGTGCATCGAGTGTGAGTGCGCATTCGTTGATCGTGCGCATCAGTCATGCACTGACACGTGATCGACGCAACGTTAGGTCATTCACTGATACGTGCATTGTGTGCGCATAAGAGACAGTGCACATACGTAACACATAGACCATAGTACATAACACTACTACTACATACACTACTACTACATACACTACTACATACTACTACATACACATACACATAGTACATACGTACATACATACACATAGTGCATACATACATACATGTACACTATCTATCTATACACATACACATAGTACATAGTACATAGTACATACACATAGTACATACACATACTATCTACATACACATACTATCTACTACTACTACTACTACTACTACTATCTAACGTATTGTATTAGTATTGTATTAATAGTATTGTATTAGTATTGTATTGATTAAAGGTATGTACGATTAGAAGGTATGTCCCGATTGACTTACCGTCTGACTGACCACCCCCGACCCCCCTAGGTGGGGGGTCCCAAGGCAGTGGGGGGACCCAGGGTGGGGGTGGGTGGTCCCACCTGGGGAGGGTGGATCAGTGGTCGGAGGGTGGAGGGTGGATCAGCGAAAGAGGGTGACCCCCGTCGATGATGAGGGGGGGCACCTTCAAACTTGCGCGCCTTCGACTTCTACGACCCGCCAGCAGACATTTTTTTCCCCACAAGATCTTTGCTGGCCGATCAAGCTCTGACCTGCGGTTATGTCCCCCGGCTAGCCTGGCCTAGCCGCAAAGCTCCCGATCTTGGCAACCGCAGCTTGCTGGTATCCCGGCCGGCCCTTTGATCCAAGTTTCGCGTCTGCGCCCTCACCATCTCCGCGAATGACAGCGAGTGCCGATCGGCCGACAACCCTCCGGCGGGCAGTGGCGGTCGCACGCCCCGAGGCACGGACACGGCTGCTGTACGGCTGGCCGCCGCGGTGTGGGCAGCGGCAGCGTTGGGCGAGCTGGCGGCGGTGTCGGTCCTGCCGTGTCCGACCATTTGCGCCGCCGATTACATAGCGAATGGACGGCGCGGCAGTTGGTCTCATCGAACTGGCCGCCACCAACGCGCAGCGGTCGGATATGATCCACGACGGTCTGCCAATCGTCCGGGTAGCGCGCCTCGGGGATGAGCGCACGACCACACAGTCCGCAGGCGATGGCGTCCCGGATGATGCGCGCTCGCAGTCGGCGCCACTCTGCGTTGTCTACCCGGTATCGGACGGTCTGCTTGGTCATCGTCATACGCCAATTATCCACTCGCAACTGTCCGTTGCCGCTGACCGATGGCCCGCCGGGCGCCAAGCCGGGCCGTTCAAGGCCGAGATAGCTGCTGCCTGTGCTCCAGCCCCAACTCAATCAGCCAGAGCAGCTCGCCGTTCAGTGACCGCCGATCCTCCTTGGCCGCGGCCTTTGCGCGTTCGTGTACGTCGGGCGGTATGCGGAGTTGTAGCTGCGCCATGGTGCTAGGATAGCAGCATGCTCGTCAGGTGCCGCTACCGCGCCGGCAGCGACGATTAGGAAGAGTGGGAGTCACGGTGGGACGGCTACTGACGCCCGAGCAGAAGGCGCGGAGGGCGGCACGCGACAAGGTCTACTACGAGGCGCACAAGATCGACGTCCTGGTGAGGACGAGAGCCTATCGCGAGGCGCATCGAGCCGAACTCGCCGCGCAACAGAAGTCGTACCGCGATGCACATAGAGCCGAACTTACCGCGGGACGTAGGGCTCACTACGAGGCGCATAGGGCCGAGGTCGTGGCGAGTAGGAAGTCGTACCGCGATGCACATAGAGCCGAGGCCGTGGCACAGTCGAAGGCGTACTACGAGGCACACCGGGCCGAGATCGCTGCGCAACGGTCCGCGCAACGGAAGGGGTGGAGCGAGACGTACAGGGCCGAGGCCCTGGTGAGGTCAAAGGCATACGGTAGGAAACATAGAAATAGACGGCGAGCAGAGCGAAAGGGCTGTGAGATAGCGCCCGATGTATCAGCAGGGACCTACGCTCGCATCATGGCCGGAGACCCAGCCTGCACCTACTGCCCGGCCCCAGCGACGCACGTCGATCACATATGGCCGTTCGATCTGTACGGCGCGGAGACTGACGCCAACCTCGTGCCGGCGTGCGGGAGCTGCAATTCGGGCAAAAAGGCCAAGCGGCTCACCGAGTGGGAATGGGCCAGGGTCCAGTATGGCGCGGCGCATAGCCCGAAGGTGGCGGCCGAGTTGGCGCGGTTGGTGGCAGCGCACTAGCTAGCAAGAGCTGGCTCCGGCATGTAGTCAGGCGCTGGAGATGATCGCGCTCGGCAAGGTCGCCCACGACGGAGACCCAGTCCTCACCGCCCATGTCTCCGCCGCCGTCAAGCGAGAGAACGACCGGGGCTGGACGCTGTCGAAGGGCAAGAGCAAGCGGAAGATCGATGCCTGCATCGCGATGGTGATCGCCCTGGCTAGGGCGTCGGCGGTTGATCAGTCCGTGGTGACCCTATGGTGAGTGCACGTCGCCTCGGCTAGCCGAGGCCAACATCCGGGGTCGCGCTCGGCTGTAAGTCCTGGTTGAACGTGTCCCGCTCAGGTCTGAGCGTCAGCCGCAGGTCCGGTCGCTTCACGCTGAACAGTTGCGGCCAGGTCCGTGTGCGCATTGCCAAGGGTGTCTCGTGGCGCTTCTGATGGTCGCCAGCGGGCAGAATCGGCACCAGGACCCCGCCGACCATCGAGGCCAACATGGCGCACCAGCGAACCGTTGTCTCTTGAGTCCTGACGCGCGCCTATATTCGCTCGCGCACTAATACTGATATATCCTGGCGTTATGGCGCAGCGCGGCGGTATCGAGTGGACGTCAATACTGGTGCGGCTGCCCGCGGATGTAAAGGCGGAGATAGTCGAGCTCGCGCTGCGAAAAGACATGTCACAAAGCGCGCTGATCAATGACGCCATATTTCGGTACCTACAGGCTGAGCGACTGATGCGCAGCGAGGGATACCGCGGATGACCGCGGATGACGCCCGCCGTGTGCTCGTCCTACTGACCGGCGCACATCGGCGCGACGACCTGTTCACCCGCGCGATCTCATCGTGGAGCTGGCCAGCTCAGCCGCAGAGTGTGCAGCCGACCACCCCGGTGCGGACCTCGCCGTCTGCCTGGCCGCGGTGATCGCTGACGTCGCCGCCGAGGATGCCGGCGTTGTGCCGCTGAGCGGACCATGAACACAGCCACCGACGCAGCGGCTCGGGCTATCGCTCGCGCCTGCTTGATGCAATCTCGCGATCCCAACCCAGAGGAGACCCCAGTGACACCCCGCAAGCGAGCCGTCACGCCCCCGCCAGCCGATGCGCCGTCCGTGCCGGCGGTGATCGAGCCGACTCAGGCGGTCCCGCTGATCGCGGACACCGTGCCCGGCAACGCCGTTGTCCTGCTGGTCGGGACCCCCGGCTCCGGTCGCACGTCGCTGCTGTGCGAGTGGGCGACCGCGGTTGCCACCGGCGACGACTGGAACGGCCACCCCGTCGAGCGCCGGAAGGTCATCTACCTCGACGCCAGCAAGGAGCAAACTGACATCGCCGACACGATCGAGGCGATCGCGGGCAGGGAAGTGCCGCCCGACTGGCTGCGGGTATTTCCGGCTCGCGTCAACCTGACAGGTGACAACCTCGTGCCATGGCTGTCGGGCATCCGGTCCTTCGACCCCGGCCTGGTCGTGCTCGACGAACTCGGCTACCTCGGCCGGCCCTCGGGCGGCATAGATCACCCGACGTGGGCCGTTGCCGTCTCGACCTTCGCGCAGCAGCTGTTCGACGTGACCGCACCGGGTGGATCGGTCGTGCTGGCCCACACTTGCGACGCGCGTGGCGCGATCGTGGGCGCACCGCTGGGCGACGGGGTCGACGTCACGCTCCGCCTCGGTCGCGTGAGCGGACGGGCCTCCGTACGCGCGATGGGACCAGCTCGATCGGGTCGGCGGCGAGCGCCTGCGCCTACGGCCCAGTCGGCGTTGGCGTCGATGATGCTCGAACGCTACGGCGAAGCGGGTAGCTGGGCTAATGGGGAATGGAGGCCGGGTTGGTACCCGGACGGAAGCGGACCTCAGCCGACCTAGTGGCGGCTCAGAGCACTCACCTAAAAGGAGATCAACAGTGACGAAACCACGCACCAAGGCGCCGATAGTGCCAACCGGGACGGTCCCGGTAGAGCCACCCCCGCCGGCCGCTGTGATCGCGGACACCCTGCCGGCCGACACCGTTGCCCTGCTGGTCGGCCTTCCCGGCTCAGGCCGGATGGCGACCCTGTGCGAGTGGGCGGCCGCCGTGGCTCACGGCGACGACTGGGAAGGGCGCCCGACGCAGCGCCGGAAGGTTCTGTATCTGGACCTAAGCAAAGAGCCGCGCGACATCGCCAACATGATTGAGGCGATGGCGGGCAAGGAGACCCCGGCCGACTGGCTGCGGGTGCTCCCGGCTCGGATCGGCCTACGAGACGGCCTCGGCCACCTACTCACCGACCTCATCGCGGCTAACGGCTACGGCCTGATCCTGGTCGACGCGCTCGCCGACATCGACCGGCAGTCGACCGGACTCGATCACCCGATCTACGCCGACAGGGCGGCCGCCCTCGCCGCGCGTTTGTTCGACGTGACCGCACCGGGTGGATCGGTCGTGCTGGCCCACACTTGCGACGCGCGTGGCGCGATCGTGGGCGCACCGCTGGGCGACGGGGTCGACGTCACGCTCCGCCTAACTCGTGGTGGCGGACGGACATTCGTACGCCCGGTGGGACCCGCGCGCTCGGGTCGTCGGCGGCCGCCGCCGCCCGCGCCACCGCGGCCCGATCAGACAGTGTTCGAGGTCTACGGCGACCTGGGTTTCTGGGGGCCTGATGGGCAGTGGGTGTCGTCGACGGTAGATCCGAACATGAGGGTCAGGCGTTGATCGATCCGAGTCAAGGTAAGGCGAGGCCGGGTCGGACCTCGGTCGGCAGGCCAGAGGCCACCCGCGATCGGTGGACAGCGGGACCTCTGGTTAAGCGGCTGCCCGAGGATGCCGAGTTGCCATGCGAGCTGGCCGCTGGGCCGCTGCCGAGCGTGTGGGCGGCCTGGGAAGGCTGCGGCAGGCCGCTGATCGCGGACCCGGTGGAGCGCTTGCGCGAGGCTCACCGGAACTGGGCAAGCGCCGGGCAGTCGTGGTCGATGGGCCTCGGCTGCTCGCGCAACGCCTGGGTCGCGCTCTTGCCGGCCGACGTGCTTGAGCAGGTCTCGGCCGAGGGTCGGGAGCGAGCCGAGCAGCTCGCGCGGCAGCGGGTGGTGCCGCGTCGTTGAGACTTCCTGCGCCAGGGTTGAGCGGGCCGGAACTGTCGGTGGTCTCTGCAAGGGTCGAAGTGCACGGCCTGGCACGGCTGGGCCAGGCACGGTGAGGCAAGGCGCGGTGTGGCATGGCACGGCGAGGCAAGGGACTTACCAACACTCTAGAGAAGGTAGGAAGCATTGAAGGTTCGACTTGAAGTGACGGGAACGTCTCCGCTGCTGATGCACAACGCACGACTCGCGGACCCACTCGACCCGATCGTCAAGCAACTCAAGACGATCTCGGGCAAGCGGATCAAGACGGAAGCGGACCATGAGGCCATGGCTCAACTTGAGTTTGCCGGTGGCCTGTATCTGGACGACCACGGCCCGGTGGTCCCGGGCGTGAACATCGAGCGCAGCTTGGTCGAGGGTGCGCGGATCACCAAGTCCGGGAAGAAGATCGAGCGTGGGTTATTCGTCCTCGACACACAGGTGCCACTGATCTACAAGGGTCCACGAACCGCTGCTGAGCTGTACGAACAGGGATTTGTGTCTCGGCTGAGCGTCGGCGTAACGACCAACCGGGTGATGCGTACGCGGCCACAGTTCCGCGAGTGGTCGTTGGGAGCAGAGGCCGAAGTTGACGAGGGTGTCTTGAACCTGAGCGAGCTGTCGGACATCGCCGACACTGCGGGTCGGATGGTCGGCATCGGCGACTACCGACCAGCTCGGGGGGGCGGCAATGGCCGGTACACCACGGTGGTGGTCGTCCTGTAGTCGCGGCGGGGCGAGGCTAGGCCGGGTCCGGCGTGGCAAGGTGGGGCGGGGCTTGGCGAGGCAAGGGATCGGTCGTCCAGAACTAGCGGCATTCGTAGTGCGAGCCTGCGACTGGACACGCGAGGCCCGGCGTGGCTCGGCGCGGTAGGGCGCGGCTTGGCGTGGCGTGGCCTGGTAGGGCAAGGCAAGGCAAGGCAAGGTGCAAGGTGGCCCAGGACAGCAACTCCCCCGGTGCGAGTCCGGGGCTGGGCGTGCGGCGCGGCTTGGCTAGGCGGCGCACGGCGGGGCACGGTGGGGCCAGGCCCGGTAAGGCGGGGCACGGCAAGGCAAGGGATCGGTGGCCCAGACCAGCGGCCCCCCGGTGCGAGTCCGGGGCTGGGCGCGCGTGGCTAGGCGGGGCACGGCCCGGCATGGCCCGGCGTGGCCCGGCTGGGTGAGGCACGGCTCGGCATGGCAGGGTGATCGGTGGCCCAGACTAGCGGCATCCGTGGTGCAAGCCCACGGCTGGGCGCGCGTGGCATGGCCCGGCATGGCTCGGCTCGGCGGGGCGTGGTATGGCAAGGCCCGGCTCGGCAAGGCGCGGCAAGGCAAGGGCTTCACAACATCCTTTGGACGGAAGGGTCGGAATGTTCGAGATCAAGGGCGATAGGCCACGGTGGGAGACGGTCTATGACCTGTTTCACGGCGCGAACGTTGGCGACGTCATCACCCACGACGCACTCAGCGAAGCGTTGGGATACGACGTCCTCACCGATCGGTCTCCCGTATACAAGGCAACTGAGGTCTTGCAGCGAGAGGACCGACGCACCACTGCCAACGTGAAGGGCCGCGGCTATCGGATCGCCGCCGCCCGCGAGCACGCCCCGTTAGCCGAAGATCGCCAGCGAAGGGCGCGGCGGCAGATTCGCCGGGGGAAGGCCACGGTCACGCATGTCAACGTCGCCGAGTTGACGCCCGCCGAGGCCAGGCACAACGACGCGGTACTACTGCGGATCAGTGCGTTGGAGTCCTTCGAAGCGTCCCAGCGAACGTACAACATCAAGATGGCATCGGCGCTCACATCCCAGGATCAGAGACTCGACCACCTGATTGACCAGTTGCGGGGCAAGGGGTTCATCTAAGCCGTGGCCGACGTAGCGGCGGGAGCGCCGGATAGGGCGCCCCGCCTGCCGTAGCGTTGACCACTTCCCCACGTTGCCAACATGCGGTTGGCAAGGTACCGTTGGCAACATGACTACCACTAAGCAGTTCGTCGGAGACCCAGTCGACCGCGCCTACGCCGCTCTGATCGCCGAGGATGGCGCCCGGATGCGGGCCCGAGGGTACCTAGTCCCTCTCGAAGACCGCGCCGTTACTCACGATGGCAAGGACTACATCACCATCTGGGCGGAGCCGGGCGACGACCCGGCTCTCGTCCTGGCCGTGTACCGCCTGTTGCCCAATGGCTCGCTGAAGCGGCTGAAGCGGTGGCCTGTCGAGGTTGCTCCTCTCCTGTTCGCCGGCCAGGGCAAGTGCCCGAGCTGCGACGGCTACACCCAGAGCTCCGACCCGGTCGGCGAGTGGTTGCCCTGCTCCAAGTGCCGCGTCGCCGAGAACGACGCCGCGTACGCCGCATCTTGCGCGAAGCGGCAGGCCGAGTGGAAGCCCACCGGGGAGCCTCGGTTTTGGACCGACGACCGCGGGCGGAATCACCCGCTATGTGTCAGCCTGACTAAGCGCGGCACTGAGTGCAAGGCCGACGCGCTACCTGACGGCACGCTTTGCCTGACCCACCGGGTGACCATTCCCGCGTGACTCCGAGTACGACACGCTCCGGGAAGGGCAACTGTGAAGCTCAAGAGCATGGTCGACACACAGTGGAAGATCGCGGCGTGGTCGTCCGGTGCGATCTTCGCGTCAGTCGGCATCCTCGCCGCCGCCATCGGGCCGACGGTGCCTCAAGCCTCGGCAGACAACGCCGTCCGGGCGTGCCGTGCGGCCGCGTGGGGGACGATGACAAGCCCGTCGCTCGGCAGTCGGTCAATCAGCAAGCCTGACGGCACGTGGACGCCGACCGAAGTCTCGCTCAACTCGTTCTCGATGAGCCAACGCATCCTCGACAACAACGTCATGAGCCCAGGGTCGACGACGTGGGTGTGCTCGGCCAGCATGACGCCCAAGGATCGGGTCTGGACGGTCACGTGGACCACCGGCCGCAGCCTGGTCAGCACCACGTACTACCCCGACGCGACGCTGCACGGCATCGCGCAGCCGCGTGACCTCAGCGGGTGATCCAGCCGGCGGAGGTCTGATCCTTGAGCTTGACGGCCACGGTCAGTCTGGCGCGCTCGTCTTGGTCGAACTGCATCGCGACCTTGGCGGCCGCCGAGCAGCCGTGACAGTACATCGGTTCCGACCAGCCCGTATCCCTCGGCGGGGCCGACCGCTCCTGCACCCCTTGATCTCTGCACTACCCCGCGTGACTAGGGTGGCAGTCGTATGAATCGGGCGAAGGGAAGTCGGCATGAAGCGCAAGATCAAGGTGGCTGCGGTGGGTACGGCGATCTCCGGTGCGGCTGTCGGCGGGATGCTCGGCGGTGCTGGCCCAGCACTGGCCTATGACTCCGCCGGCCTGCACCTGTCCGCGGTCGCGCAGTCTCCCGGCCGCCTGGTCGGCGGCGGCGCCGCGCTGTGGGTCCCCGTCGACGTGAGCTGCAACGCCACCGAATACCCCTATGTCAGCGTCGGTATTACCGAGGCGGTCGGCGGTCGGATCGCCTCGGGCACCGGCAACGCGAACGTTACGTGCGTCGGCGCGCATCAGGTGATCTCGATTCCCGTCGTGGCGTCTCCCGGTCGCGCGTTCGCACCCGGCAAGGCCGTCGCGACAACGCAGATCGGTGGCTGTCTTGCCGATCAGACCTGCGGCAGCGATTCCAACATGCGAACGATCACACTCCGGCGCTGACAGCGCACCCTCTCCAGGTGCATGCTTGTGTGACCCCCGGTCGCGTCACCCCCGTACGCGGTTGGGCCTGTCCGGTGGAGAGGTCCACGCCATGAGAGCGCGGTACGTCGTCGCAGCCACCGCCGTCGCCGGCGTTGTCGGACTCTCGATAGCCGGTGGCATCGTCGTCCGTGCAACGGGAGCGAACCTGGAGCGGGGTCGGCTGTCCGCCCAGCAGGATGCCTACCGAGCGCAACGGGACGCTGCCGGTACCCACTGTGTCTGGAGCGACCAGACGTGGTGGCAGCCTCGTTACGTCCTGGACGGCTCGGACGCTTCGGCGGTGGCAGGGTGCGCTGCTCTCAACAGCACCTACCGCGCCCAGCACGAGGCGGTGGCGAAGGCCGGCCAGGACGCCGAGAACCAACGCGCTGCCCGGCAGGCGGCCGATGACGCGGCGGCTGCGGTGAGAGACGCCGCCGACCGACAGACCGCGCAGGAGGCTCTACAAGCCGCGCAGGCCGCAGCCGCGCAAGCCGCTGCACAGGCTGGGCAGCCTGGTGCGACGATCATCACTCCGGAGCCCGCAGTAGGCGTTCCCTAGCTTTGCCATGCGCCGCTTGCTGCCGCTGATCTTGCGTCCCGGCGGAGGGCCGTCAGCGCGGAGACCCGAGCTACGGGCCGTGTTGACGCTTTGTCAGACTGTCACTGAACCCCCAACCGAAGGGCGCAGAATGAGGATTTGGCAGAAGGCGGCCACTGTGGCGGCCATGGGCACGACCCTCGCGGCGCTACCCACGATGGCAGCGACAGCAGCACCCCCGGCAGCCATCGCTTCGCCGATCGCACCCTACGGCGGCATCGGGGCAGAGTGGCTTGCGAAGGGCGCCGCGGCTGGTTTCCTCGGGCAGCCGCAGGACAACGAGTACGACGTAGCTGGGGTGCCTGGCGCCCGGATGGAAGACTTCCAAGGCGGGCAGATCTACTGGTCCGGCCCGACTGGCGCCCACGAAGTCCATGGCCTGATTGCGGTCAAGTACCGCGCAGGCGCTGGCGGCCCGACCACCTACGGACTGCCGCTCACCGACGAGGTCACAACGCCGGACGGGGTCGGTCGCTTCAACCACTTCCAAGGCGGGTCGATCTACTGGACGCCCAGCACCGGTGCGCACACCGTCTACGGCGCCATCAAGGCTGAGTGGGCCGCGACTGGCTGGGAGCTAGGCATCCTGGGCTACCCCACCAGCGATGAGGGCAACGCTCTAGGGAGCGTGAACGTAGCGCCGGGCAGGTACAACAACTTCCAGCACGGCGTCATCTACTGGAGCCCAGCTACCGGGGCGCATGAGGTACACGGCGCCATCCTCGGGGCCTGGGCGGCGCGGGGCTACGAGCAAGGTGCGCTCGGCTTCCCCACGATGGACGAGCGGGACGTCTACGGCGGTGGGGGTAGAGAGCAGTGGTTCCAAGCTGGTTACATCAACTGGGTGAACGGTGAGATCACGGTGCTTGTGGAGCCGCACAACTAGCTCCCCGCACCATAAGCCTCGGTCCTCGCCTAGAGGCTGTCCACCTACTGACACGGCACCCCCCGCAGGTGCATGCTTGTGCCGGCGCCCCGGCCGCGTCACCCCCGTACGCGGTTGGGCGCCCTCTACCCCGAGAGCCAGGCGACGCCGACGAACGTTCCAACGTAGGTCGCCGCCGCGACGGCGGCGAGAAGCACCCACATGGCCGGTCGAATGCCCGCGCAGCCCCGAGGCTTACCCGCGGGGGGGAAGTACCCAGCAGGCATTTGCGGGCGCCACAGCGCGCGCACGCCGGGCGGCAATGGTCGGTCAGCGGCCGGTGCGGTCGATCCCCGATCGAACCACCGTCGATGGGAACGGACAGAAGACCCACGCCGTCGATCCGGGGCGCGTCCAGCCGCTCTGCCGGAAGGACCAGTTGTACGGCCAGACGGACGACTGGCACTGCACCCACACTGCGAACGAACCTGTCCCGCCGCTGCAGTAGGCCGTGGCGTAGGTGTTTCCGCTCCCCGCCCATCCTGTTCCGCAGCCGGTCGGAGCGGCCGAGGCAGCCGGTGCCACAGCCACCGTCGCGACGGCAGCGACCCCCAGCGCGGCGAGAGTCCCCGAGACCCGACGTTTGATCCCCTGCATGGCGCCTCCTAGATCCGCCCCCGCAGGTAGAGAGCCTAGTCGTGGTCAAGGGTGCACGAACGCAGCGCGGCTTCCTGCTGACACCGACGGCCGACCCTGTCATGATGGGCGCCCGCCGCCGAGCCGCGGACTTCCGGCGCCAGGGACGGTGAGGCGGCCAGCTATCCCTCGTGCTGGCCGTACTCACTGCCGGTCTAGGGTGGCCGACGTGCGCCGCCTGCTGACGCTGGTCCTGCTGACGTTCATCGCCTGGGCCTCGATACTGGCCGACGACGTCGGCCTAGGCGTCCGGGCGACCATGGGAGCCTTCGGCCACTAGGTCGTGCACGCATCGGACGGACGCTCTGTTGCTGTCGTAGCGCAGCAGGCGGATGGCGTCGCTCAGTTCCGCCCAGCGGTACTCCATGTGCTCTCGGCTTAGGCTGGGCTCGACCTGCGCGCCGACCACGACTCCGAACACGCGCTCGGTGAGGGTCACTCCCGCCGCGGTGAACTCGAACGTGTAGCGAGGGTCGACCAACTGGCACGCCGTGATCCCAGTTTCCTCCTGCAGCTCGCGCAGTGCTGCCTTAGCCGGATCTTCTCCTGGGTTGATCCCACCCGTAACGGGCTGCCAGAAGCCACCTGCCGCCGGGCTGCGCTTGAGCATCAGGACCTGCCAGGCCGCCCCCGTCTGGCGCAGTACCACGACCTGTACCTGACCGACTCGGTTCACCCCTTGGCTGCTGTCTCGTCCGCGCAGGCCGGTCGGCGAGTGGCGCCGGCGCCGCAGCACGGCTCCTCGCCTGGCTTCAGCGTCAGCGGCCGCCCGCACCCGGTGCAGATCCACTCGGTGCTCATGGTCACTGGGGTGCCAACCACTGGGTCAGACTCACGAGCAGCCCGATCGTCCCAGCCACGACGGCGCCGACGGTGGCGTGCTCCCGCCACCCTCCGGTGTGTCCTAGGATCGGCAGCCCGAACCGTCGCCGCACGAACGGCCAGAGCAGCGAGATCCCAGGTCCGGTGAAGTAGTCCCCGACCATATGGGCCACGTAGCCGACCACGCCGGCGACCGCGTATGGCGCCGGGACCATGGGGTCGCCGGCAAGGAATGCCACGAACGCGAGCGCCGCGAGGCTGTGAGTCCCCTCCCGGTGACCGCCGCTCACCAAGGCGACCACGCGGGAGATCAGGCGCGTGACCGGCCCGAGGGAGTTCGACACCGTGGACGACTCGATGTCGAGGTCCGGTAGGAGGGCGGCAGCGGCCCCTAA